>JAUYTB010000239.1 GCA_030695305.1 Bacteroidales bacterium | reverse complement strand
AAAAATGACAAAAGAGAAAAAAGAGCTGCTCGATCAAGAAGAGCAAATTGTAATCATCAGCAAAAATGATGAAAAATTAGAGGCGTTCATAGAAGATGACGCAGCCTCTGTAGTGGAAGCCACTGCAAAAAAGAGAAAAAGTAATGTCTCCATTTCAACAGACAAGTTCGATTGGGAGGCATTTGAAAAGGAGTATGTTTATGATACCGATAAAAATACTATCGAGGATCTTTACAGCCAAACTCTATCTAAAGTAATAGAGAATGAGGTTGTTGAGGGAACTGTAGTGGTGTTTAACAAAAGAGAGGTAATTGTAAATATCGGTTACAAAAGTGAAGGCGTTATAAGCATTAACGAATTCCGTTACAATCCGGATCTTGCAATCGGAGACAAGGTTGAGGTCTATGTAGAGAACGCAGAAGACAAAAGAGGACAGTTGATTCTCTCACACAAGAAAGCTCGTTCGCTTCGCTCATGGGATAGGGTAAATGAGGCTTTCGAGAAAGATGAAATTGTAAAGGGTTACATTAAGTGCAGAACCAAAGGCGGTATGATTGTGGATGTTTTTGGCATCGAAGCATTCCTTCCTGGTTCTCAAATAGATGTTAAGCCAATACGTGATTACGATATTTATGTAAATAAAACAATGGAGTTCAAGATTGTAAAGATCAATCATGAGTTCCGCAACGTTGTTGTATCACATAAGGCACTTATCGAGGCAGAACTTGAGGCACAGAAAGCTGATATTATCGGAAAACTGGAGAAGGGACAAATCCTGGAGGGCGTTGTTAAGAACATCACATCTTACGGAGTATTTGTTGACCTTGGCGGTGTTGATGGTCTTATCCACATTACAGATCTTTCGTGGGGTAGAATCAACCATCCTGAGGAGGTTGTTCAACTAGACGAGAAGATCAACGTTGTTATTCTTGATTTTGATGACACTAAAAAACGTATTGCACTAGGTCTTAAGCAACTTAGTTCACACCCTTGGGATTCTCTTGACTCAAATCTTCAGGTTGGAGATAAAGTTAAAGGTAAAGTTGTTGTAATCGCAGATTATGGTGCATTTATCGAGATTCAACCGGGTGTAGAGGGACTAATTCACGTTTCGGAAATGTCATGGTCACTTCACCTTAGAAGTGCTCAGGATTTCCTTAATGTGGGAGACGAAGTTGATGCAGTTATCCTGACTCTGGACAGAGACGAAAGAAAGATGTCTCTTGGAATCAAGCAGCTAAAAAGTGATCCTTGGACAAGTATTAATGAGAGATATCCTGTAGGTACAAAATGTACTGCAACTGTTCGTAACTTCACCAATTTTGGTGTTTTTGTAGAACTGGAAGAGGGTGTTGACGGACTTGTGCATATCAGTGACCTATCTTGGACCAAGAAGATCAAACATCCATCTGAGTTCACAACTGTTGGAGAGACTTTAGAGGTAACTGTTCTAGAAGTAGATCAGGAAAACCGCAGATTAAGTCTGGGCCACAAACAGTTAGAAGAGAACCCTTGGGATGTATTCGAAACTGTATTCTCAACAAACTCTGTACACGAAGGTACAATAACTGCATATGTAGATAAGGGTGCAACTGTTGCTCTTCCTTACGGTGTAGAGGGTTATGTTAGCCAGAAAAATATCATCAAAGAGGATGGTACTCAAGCAAAGGTTGAGGAAAAACTGGATTTCAAGGTTATTGAGTTCAATAAAACTACCAAAAGAATTGTTCTTTCACATACAAAGATTTTTGAAGAGCAGAAGAGAGAGGAGCCAAAAGAGAGAGTATCAGAGGGCGATTCAACTCAGAAAGCTGTTAAAAAGCTAAAAGCAAATCTTGAGAAGACAACTCTTGGAGATATAAGTGAACTTGCCGCTCTTAAAAGTGAGATGGAAAACAATGAATCTCAGCAATAGACTTTGATGAACTTCTCTTTCACATCATTGGGATGTGCATCTGCTCTCCCTACAGTGAATAGATTTCCAAGCGCTCACGTTCTTAAGGTACGTGAGCGCCTTTTTTTAATTGACTGTGGTGAGGGTTGTCAGATGCAACTTAGGAGATACGGGTTCTCTTTTTTGAAGATCCGGGAAATCTTTATTTCTCATACCCATGGTGATCATATTTTTGGGATTTATGGATTGCTCTCTACCATGTCTATGATAGGGAGGAGTTCTGATCTATTTATATACGCCCCCTCCACTTTCGGGGAGATTCTCTCATCTCTCTTAAAACATTTCGGTGGTGGTTTCAATTTTAAAGTGGTTCATATAGTAGTCAAGGGCGATGAGCCGGAAAAAATTATTGATTCTAAATCTCTAGAAGTGTTAAGTTTTCCTCTTAAACACAGAGGGGAGTGCTATGGATACCTTTTTCGGGAGAAGATGCCCTTGAAAAATGTCTTTAAAGAACTTGTTGCAAAAAACGATCTAACCCTTTTTGAGATTGCAAGGTTAAAGGAGGGTTTGGATGTGGTAAGAGAGAGTGGAGAGGTGCTAAAAAACAGTGAGTTTACATATCTGCCCTACCTCCCGCGATCATTTGCATATTGTAGCGATACTGCGCCGTTTGAGACTCTCTCATCATATATAGAGGGTGTCTCCCTGCTTTATCACGAGACCACTTTTGCCTCCGATCTCGGTAAGCTTGCTGCACAGACAATGCACTCAACAGCAAGTGATGCCGCAATCTGTGCTAAAAACTCTAATGCAGGAAAACTTCTTATAGGTCACTTCTCAACAAGATACCATGATCTCTCAATTTTTTTAAATGAAGCAAGGGAGATCTTTAGTGATTGTGAAATTGCAGAGGCAGGAAAAGAATTTATCGTACCTTTGATCAAGCCATAAAAGATATAGATTGATATGAGAAAAAAAGAGATAGCAATACTGATTTTCGTTTTTACACTGATAACCGCAACGCTTTCGGCTCAAAAAGAGGATTATAATAAACATATAAACAAATTTGGACAACTTCTCTTCTATGTAAACAACTACTACCTGGACACGTTAAATAACGAAAAGATAACAGAAGCGGCAATACGAAGTGTTCTGTTGCAGCTCGATCCTCACTCTTCATATATTACAGCCAAAGATGTAAAGGCGATGAATGAGCCACTTGAGGGGAATTTTGAAGGTGTAGGTATAGAGTTTGCTATAATTAGAGATACTCTTACAGTCGCATCACCTATTGCCGGAGGTCCATCTGAGAGGGTGGGGATTAGGGCAGGCGACAAGATTGTATCTATTGACGGAGAGAGTGTGGCGTCAAAGGGCTTAACAAATGATATGGTTTTTAAATATCTCAGAGGTCCAAAAGAGTCAAAGGTCAATCTTACAATTATAAGAAGAGGTGTTAAGGGGGAGCTGAGCTTTGAAGTTGTGCGTGACAGAATTCCAATTAACAGCTTGGATGCTGCCTATGAGGTTCAGCCGGGAGTGCTTTATGTGAAATTAAGCCGGTTTGCCTCTAACTCTGCCCAGGAGATTATAAACTCCATTCTTGAGATTAATCCGGGTATAATTAAGGGATTTATTCTGGACCTAAGAGGAAATTCCGGAGGGTTTTTAGGAACAGCTCTTGAGATCTCTAACTTCTTTTTGGAGGCTGGTCAGACCATAGTCTATACAGAGGGGATGAGGATACCTCAGATGACCGAAAAGGCCAAAGGAACAGGATTTTACCGTAAAGGAGCTCTTGTTGTGCTTATTGACGAGAACTCTGCATCTGCAAGTGAAATTGTTGCGGGAGCTATTCAGGATTGGGATCGTGGCTTAGTTATCGGGCGCAGATCTTTTGGAAAGGGTCTGGTTCAGCAGATGCTTCCTCTTAATGACGGATCGCAACTAAGGCTCACAGTAGCAAGATATCACACCCCTTCCGGACGCGTAATTCAGAGCCCTTACGAAGCAGGCTCATCAGATAAGTATTATAAATCATTTCTAGAGAGGTATAACAGAGGTGAGTCGTTCAACCGCGACAGTATACAGTTTCCGGACTCTCTAAAATATAAAACACTTATCAAAGGCAGAACCGTTTATGGCGGAGGAGGAATAATGCCTGATGTTTTTGTGGCTGCTGACACTACCGGGTATTCCGATTACTACGCAAATCTTTTAAGACGAGGAGTTATTCCTGAGTTCATGAATGACTATACCGACCGTAAAAGAGCTGCTCTTAAGGAAAAATATAGAGACTTTTCATCTTTTGAAAAGAGTTTCCATGTAGAAGAAGAGATGCTCTCCTCTCTTAAAGCTTTCGCTTTAGAAAAAGGTGTCGTCTTTGATCAGGAGGGATTCAACCGCTCCCGCGACGAGATTAAGATATATCTAAAGGCCCTTACCGCAAGAACTCTCTTTGGAACAACCGGCTATTTTCGCATTATCAACTCAAGCAACGACCCAATCTTCTCAAAGGCGATTGAGGCTTTGGCAGAGTTTGATGCAAAACTTTAATTTGCAAATGTTTATAAAAGGCAGTTTTCCAAATCTGGAAAACTGCCTTTTATATATATCTTATTAGCTTACAGATACATCAAACTCTGCCAAAGCCCCTCCCCACGGGCTTAATAATAAACCCTTAGCACAAGTAGGGCACACTCAGCCACCATTAATTCCTTTTCCAAGCAAATCTCACAGCAGGAACGCCAATCTCCCCACGGGCTGAACAATAAACCCCTAGCACAAGTAGGGCAAACTCAGCCGCAAGGAGCGAACTTGTGAGCGGATGAGGATGGACGTTGCCCGTTGTGCTAAGGGGTTTATAAGCCCGTAACGTGTAAAAGCAGCGTTCCTGCTTTGGGAATCCACATTTGCATGCAAGGTCCACAACCCTTGCCAAGGTCTCATTTAAGTGCATTATGGTATGCTCTTGCGTTTCTGTTGTGCTCTGTGAGTGTTGATGCAAAGGAGTGGGAGCC
The DNA here is from genome assembly GCA_030695305.1 of Bacteroidales bacterium. GTDB lineage: Bacteria > Bacteroidota > Bacteroidia > Bacteroidales > UBA932 > Bact-08. Next base: position 11,111 of record JAUYTB010000239.1, on the reverse strand, counting down.
GTCAAATGATGGATTTGCACAAAAATAGAGATATTTGTGTTTACTGTAATTCAATACAGAGTCTATAATAGAAGGGGAGGGGATTACTATAGGGCCGGGAGGTAATCCTCTGTATTTGTATGTATTATAGGGAGAATCAATTGAGAGATGCCGTATCAGAATTCTTTTGACAGAGGGGTCGTTAAGGGCAAATTTTATTGTTGGATCGGCCTGAAGCGGCATTCCAATTTTTATTCTGTTAATATATACCCCTGCAATTATTGCATGCTCTCTGCTTAGATTACTCTCCATGGCTACAATTGATGCTAGGGTGCCAACCTCCTGAGGAGTGAGTCCTAATTGGGCTGCTTTGGATCTTCTATCGTTGTTCCAAAACTTTTCATACTCTCTTTTTAGACGGATTATTAAATCTTTAGGCTTTGTTGTCCAATATATTTCATATGTGTTGTTAAGAAACATTCCTGGAAAGGTGTATTTATTAAAGCCAAGCGAATCGATGAGAGATTGATTGGTAAGAACTTCCATTACAGTTGCAGAGTCGCTCTCAATACGACCGGAGATAATAGATGCGAGTCTCTCAATACCATTTATATTCCCGGAAAGGGTCAGATTATGCGGTGTCTGCAATCCAAGCCGGAACATACGAATAAGATCTCTGTTACTCATGCCAGAGGTGATTTTGTATCTGCCCGGTTTGATGTTTTTGAGATCTTCGTAATCAGATGCTCTCTTAAAGCTGGCTTGGTTAATAATCCTGCCACAGGTGTCCAGAGAGGTTAACAGATCGGATAGTTCATTGCCTGTTTTTATATATATAAATGATGTTCCAGGGTTTGTGTTAGGTTTAAAAAGAGTATTCCACATATGTAACACTACAACACCACCCACAAGTGAACATACCAATAAAATAATCACTAATAATCTTTTCATTCTATCTTAGTTTTATCAAATCTCCGGCTTCCGGTTCAAATCCTCTTTTTTTACCGTTTATTTTGTAAAGTCTCTCTACTCTTATTGCATATTTTTGAGATATTGAGTACATAGTCTCTCCCCTTTCAACTACATGAGCCGGTAGATTAACATCACCGGATCTCCCTTTACGCTCAATATATACTACAGTGCCATCTTCTATTGCAATATCTTTTTTAAGGTCATTAAAACCAAGTAACTCTCTCTTAAATAGAGCGAATTCAGATGCAAGAGAGGAGTATGTATCATTTTTTCCGGCAATAATATATGAAATTCCACTCTTGGTATAGAGCGTCCTTGTAAGAGAAATACGATATAGGTTACTCTCCTGTGATGGATTAATCTCTTGATTTGCAATTATTGAAATAGGAGTAGGGGGCAATTCGGTTATATATGAATCGTATATATAGAGAGAGTAATCCTCTATTATCCTGATGAGAATTGTGGCATATTGAGGGTTTGTTGCATACCCGGCCGCCTTAAGTGCGTAAGCCCAAGATTTGTAATCTTTAGGATCAAGTTCGAAAAGAGATCTGTATCTCTCTCTGTATCTAAGAAAATCTGAGTGATCACGGAACGACTCTACAGGATCAGAATATCTTCTGAAGCACTCTCCGGGGGAGTCATCATCATGCAAGATTGTTGCTCCCTGCCAATTATGGCATTTAATCCCAAAGTGGTTGTTTGCCTCTTTTGCAAGCCGGGACTCTCCGAAGGAAGACTCCAGACACGCCTGACCAAGTATGATACTTGCAGGAATGCCGTGACTCCGCATCTGCTCTATTGCAATATCTTTATATTTAGCTATATACTCCTCTCTGTTTTTTCTCTGAGCACAAAGAGATGTAAGAAAAAAGATTGTGAATGCAGATAATCCGATGAGCCTGTATAAAAATGTCATAATCTGTTAAACCTGTCGGCAAAATTACTAATTTTGCACCAATCTCAAATAAAAAAGAATGAAGCAGAAGAGTATTGTGATTGAGTATGATGAATACATCAATAACCAAGGTATACAAAAAGAGGACATCGATCTTCTGGACCACGCAAAAGGTGCAACCAAGAACTCGTATGCGCCATACTCAAAGTTCAATGTAGGGGCAGCCGTCCGACTAAGTAACGGCGAGATAATATCTGCAAGCAATCAGGAGAATGCCGCCTACCCTTCTGGATTATGTGCCGAGAGAGTTGCAATATTTTATGCTCATGCCAGATATCCGGAAGAGTCAGTCATCTCTCTTGCTGTAACCGCATCTGTAAATGGCGCACAGTGTGAAACCCCTACATATCCATGCGGTGCATGCCGGCAGGTGTTAGCAGAGTCAGAACAGAGAGGGGGACATGAAATTAAAATAATAATTGGTGGAGCTAAAGTAACACAGATAGTTAAGGGGACATCTTCCCTTCTTCCATTTGTTTTTGATAACTTACCAAAGTAGTTTTTTTATCTCTTTAAGAAAATTATATTATCTTTGTGCGGGGTAAGTCATATACGACCAGCTCCCACTGAACTCCCCCAGGACCGGAAGGTAGCAAGGGCAGGTGGTTGTAGCGGTGCGATATATTAAGCTTACCCTTTTTCTTTTCAAAAAACCATCAATAATTCCAATATGAAAATTGCAGTAGGACTTTCCGGCGGGGTGGATTCCAGCGTGGCTGCACTTTTACTCAAAGAGCAGGGACACGAGGTTATTGCACTTTTTATGCAGAACTGGCACGATACAACCGGAACTCTTTTCGGAGATTGCCCCTGGAAAGATGACAGGGCCATTGCAGAGTTGGTAGCAAAAAAGATTGGGATACCTTTTCATTTTGTAGATCTCAGCGATGAGTACCGTAAAAAGGTAGTAGACTATATGTTTGAGGAGTATAAAATGGGACGCACTCCAAATCCGGACGTTTTATGCAACAGAGAGATAAAATTTGATGCATTTCTTAAGATTGCCCTCTCCTTTGGAGTAGACTATGTTGCCACAGGCCACTATTGCAGAAAAGAGAGCTTTAAAGATAACTCCGGAAAGTTGATTCACAGGATTTTGGCAGGGGCAGATCCAAATAAAGATCAGAGTTACTTCTTGTGTCAGCTTAATCAGGATCAGTTATCAAAAGCTATTTTTCCCATAGGGGAGCTGCTTAAACCTCAGGTACGAGAGATAGCACAGAGGGCTTCTCTTCCATCTGCTTTAAAGAGAGACTCTCAGGGGATATGCTTTGTAGGTAAGATAGACCTGCCTCTTTTTCTTCAGCAAAAACTGGAGCCAAAAGATGGCGATGTTGTTGAGATATACCAAGAGTGGTACAATAGTAATGATAATTATAGGTTATGTGTACCTGGATTTGATCTGGTAAATGAAGATAATCTCTGCTCTATGGCAAAACCATACAGCTACAGCTCCGAATCCGGTAAGATAATAGGGCAACATAACGGAGCCCACTTCTATACAATAGGGCAGCGACGCGGTCTAAACATCGGAGGCCATAAAGAGTCTCTCTTTATTATATCTACCGATATTACCGAAAATGTTATATATGTTGGAGAGGGCCAGAGCCACCCGGGGCTCTCAAGAAAGGCACTATTTATCGACTCATCCGAGGTCCACTGGATAAGGGAGGACTTAGCTATGAAGGCAGGCGAAACAAGAGATTTTGAGGTTAGAATAAGATACAGACAACCATTGCAAAGTGGTAAGTTGTTTATGAAAAAAGAGGGCCTCTACATAGTGTTTGACCAACCACAAAGAGGCATTACTCCTGGACAATTTGCAGCATGGTACAGCCAGGGAGAGATGATTGGTTCCGGAGTAATACTAAGGTAACTCCTTACTCTGTGCTCATAAAATTGGTAATACTCTTTGTAGGTGTAAATCCACAATCAGGATAGTCAAACAGCGGGAAAACCTGTTCTGTCTCACCGGAAGTGTATCTCCATATAGATTCATAGTCAGAAACCTTTTCACCCATGCTCTCCAACTCCCTTAAATATGAGTTAACCGAGCGATTCTCAATTATGAAGACTTCACCCATTTTATCTATTACAGGACTATGCTCTCTTGTCCTGTCATGATCAAATTTAAGGACTCTCTTACCATCTTTAGTGATCCCAACCATTTGAAAAGTCATACTTTTACCTATTGCCGGTAGATTCAGTACGTTTCTGTCTGTAGGCAAGAAAGGTAGCTGGTGCATTTTCATAAATCTTTTGAGATTATGTTTTATATCCTCACCGTTATCAAAGATCTGGTTAAGCTCCGTTTGCATAGAAGGTGACATCTTCCCAAAGATCTTCTCCTCTCTCTGCTCCTGTATAGAGCGGCTGTTTGGAGCAAACATCTCCATATTCTCTTCGAATCCTTTAACTGTAAAAGTATAGTATGTTACCACTCCAAGAGAGTTAAGTGCCTGTCTCAGACGGGCAGTGTGCCCCCTTCTTGATGCCGCTGCAGTAAATACAAGTTGGTTGGAGATTGTCCATCCGGCAGAGAGAATAGCCTCAATAGTATGCTTCGCCTCCGGAGTGATCTCAAGAGGGGATTGGAAGTGTGTCTGTATAACAAATTGACGAATTCCCGCATTAATCCCTTTTTTACGAAAATCAGAGAGTATAGAGATAAGTTCACTATCTACTCTCATTGGGAGATATGCCAGGAGTCTTGTTCCAAGCCTAACTCTCTGTATCTCAAAATACTTTTCACCATCAGCCCTGCTTAGATTGCTCAACTTCTTTCTCTGGGCCATCTTAAGGACAGCATCAAGGATGTTCTCAAGAACTTTATTGCGACTCATAAGGGCATCTCCTCCCGTAATGAGTATATCCCTTAACTGAGAGTCATTCTCAAAGAACTCCATTAGTTTTATAAGCTTTCTGTCCCAGCTCTCTTTTGGCTTAAGAGAGTCCATGTCAAAATTTAGTCGTTCACTCTGAAAATCGTACATTCTCTGACAAGATGCACATAGACCACCGCAACTTCTGCCGCGGGTATCCGGAATCATAATTGCTACCTCCGGATATCTTCTGTGGATATTGTGTCCCTCCGGCAAGAGCCATCCAGCTGCATTTGGTTTTCCTGGGACTACCTCATCTTCTCTCTCCCAGGCCTTTATGTTTCCATAAGTGTCAACCAGAGATTGGGAGTATAATATATATGTCCTTATTGTGTAGTCGTCGTAACCTGCCTCATCTGTATTTAGAAGAGAGAGGTAATAGGGGGTTACAAAGAATGGTATCTTCTTATTCTTTGCCTTATTGAGCATTCTCATGGTTTTGGTTGATAGACTCTCCCCCAAAAAAGTGTTAAGCTCACCGGGGCTCTTGATTGCCATTATCAGGTGAAAACGAAAATCATTCCACCACTCATTAACCTGCTTAATTTTTTGCTCTTTGTTCAGACCATCTTCGAAATGAAACCGCCCCTGCTGAGCAGATCTCTTCTCTATCTTCTTTACAAGAAGGGCAATTATTCTTTTTTTATTCTCCTGACGTTTTTGAATAACCTCAATATCCAACCCGCCTGGCCATCTCTTCATCTGTTTTAAAAGTCTGCTTTCGGAGTATTGAGGCGAGCTTTTTCCGGGTACAGTTCTAAGGAAAATCTGATACACATCCTCTGCAAAATCATCAACTGATCCATCCGGTGTATTATTGTTGAGATAATTCCACAAAATAGAGAAGGTCTCAAGATAGATTCTCTCCCCTTTTGAGAGCTCATCTATAAATTGTGACTCGTAACCTAGCATTCTGTTTATAAGAGAAGCACTCTCAATTACCTCTTGATCATTACTTTGTTTAGAAAGAGAGAGGGTATATTCCAGAATCTTACCGCAGAACTCCTCTTCGGTTTCGCTATCTACAGCCATTCTATATATTTCGGGAAGATTTTTTTTGAATTTACTAAGAGTATTTGATGCCATATATATATGTTTTTTTGTCACTATTCTTGCGAATTTACAAAAAAAAAGGCACTTTTTATCTATTTTTCTTTGGAAAATTAGGGTAAACGAATGTAAATCCGCTCTTTTCCAATACACCAGGGTATGCTCTTACTCCTTTAATAAGAACTGACGAGGCCTCACCCATTACTAGTTTAAGCACAGTTTCCGGTATCCTCATCTTAAAAAAAACTCTATACTCAGATGCTATTCTAAGTGTGAGCTCTCTATTTGTCAAAGGGTATGGAGTGGTAAAATTAACAACTCCCGATATTGATTGGTTATTAATTATATGAGTAATTGCCCTTAAAAGATCTTCCAGCATTATCCATGAAATATACTGATCTCCTTCTCCAGTTATTGCAGCAACACCAAATTTAGCCGGAAGCGCCAGCTTTGGAAGTGCTCCCCCATTTTTTGACATAACAACACCAAGTCTCATTATCACAACTCTTGTATATGGGGCGGCCTTAAGTGCCTCCTCTTCCCATTTTTTACAAAGTAAGGAGAGAAAGTCATCTTCGAAGAGATTGCTACTTTCATCTTGAATGATAGTGCTGTCTTGTTTGTAAATACCTGTAGCAGATGTGTTTATTAATAGTTTAATGTTGGGCCTATCTTTAATGGCAGAGACAATTTTTGCTGTTGTATCCACTCTGCTGCTTTCGAGTACTTTTTTATAACTTTTGCTCCATCTTTTGCTGATATTTGCTCCGGACAGATTAATAATAACATCACAAAGAGCGAGATCCTGATTATTAAAATCTCTTTTAAGCAATTTAACACTAAACCCTGATTGCAATAGATATTCAACAAGATTTGACCCGAGGAATCCGGATGATCCGGTAACTCCTATGGTATAACTGCTACTCTCATTCATTTTTTCTCTTTTAAGCTTCAATTACAAGTCCATCATATGCTGCTGAAACTCCTTTTGGGAGTGTCATCTCCAAATCACTATGTTTGCCAATCTGATGTGATAAATGTGTAAGGTAACACTCTGGCACATTGCATCTGCCTGCTACCTCAATAGCTTCGTCCAAAGAGAAGTGAGAGATATGTCTCTCTCTTCGCACGCAGCTAATTACAAGCTTTTTAAGCCCCTTTAGTTTGGCAAACTCCTCATCAGGGATATGGTTTGCATCTGTAATATATGCAATGTCTCCAACTCTAAAACCAAGGACAGGCAACTTAAGATGGTGTGCCCTTATTGGAATAATAGTTGTGTAATTAATTGTAAAACAGCTGCTATCAATGATATTTATATCAAATTCCGGAGCTCCCGGATATCTGTTCTCTTCAAAAGCGTAGTAATACTCTTTGTGTAGCGCCTCCTCCACTCTCTTTTCGCAGTAGAGTGGCAGGACCTTTTTACGGATGTAATTTATTGCTCTCACATCATCAAGCCCACCTGTATGGTCTTTATGCTCATGTGTAAGAAGAATGGCATCAAGATTTGAGGCCCTCTCCCGCAGCATCTGCTGACGAAAATCGGGACCGGCATCTATAAGCAGAACACTACCGTTATTCTCAATAATAACCGACGATCTTAATCTGTTATCTTTAATGTCATTAGAACTGCAAACACTGCAGTTGCATCCTATTACGGGAACTCCCTGAGATGTTCCGGTCCCTAGGAAGGTGAGTCTTGTCATATACCTGTTGAGTTGTTACTAGCTATAAAGGTAGGAATTTTTAATACCTTTGCGAAAAATAAAAAAGTGAAAGGTACTCTATATCTAATACCGTCTCCACTTGGAGATTCAGGGGTAGAAGCTGTTATTCCGGCAGAGACTCTCTCTGTCCTTAATTCTCTAAGTTATTTTGTTGTAGAGGAGCTTAGAAGTGCAAGAAGATACCTCTCTGCTGCCGGACTCAGAGGCAAGATAGACTCTCTTGAGCTCTATCTGCTTAATGAGCATACAAGTGATAAAGAGATAGAGTTATATATTAAGCTTTTACTTGATGGAAACAGTGTGGGAGTTGTAAGCGAAGCGGGACTTCCTGCAGTAGCTGATCCCGGAGGTAATCTTGTTGCAAGAGCTCATCGTGAGGGTATTGTGGTAAGACCATTAACAGGCCCATCTTCACTTATGCTTGCACTGATGGCATCGGGAAAGAGTGGTCAGGGATTTACCTTTTGCGGATATCTGCCTGTGAAGAGTGAACAGAGGCGTGCCCGAATAAAGGAGTTGGAGAGATGTGCTGCCAAAACAGGTTACAGTCAAATCTTTATAGAGACACCATACAGAAACGACTCTCTTATGTCCGATATTCTTATGGTTTGCTCACCCGGGACATATCTGACTGTTGCACTCAATATCACTCTGCCCGACGAGTTTATAAAAACATTAACTATTGAGGATTGGCGAAAAAATACCCCCTCTTTAAATAAAAAACCTTGTGTATTTATATTATGACAGATATAAGAGAGAGAGACCTTGTAGAACTTTTAAATATGGAGTTCTATGCATATCACGGATGTTTTAAAGAGGAGCAGATTATTGGGAACAGATTTCTAGTAAGTTTCTCTGCAGAGACCGATCTGACAACTCCCGGAGAGAGTGATAATCTTGATGACGCATTAAACTATCAGGCGCTTTTTAATATGATAAAGGCAGAGATGGAGATAACATCCCATCTTTTAGAGAGCGTCGCTTTACGAGTTCTCAAAAGGGCAGAGAGAGATTTTCCCACAATCTCCTGGGCTCAGGTAAGGATATCAAAGCTTAATCCTCCGGTAGGGGGGAGAGTTGAGGCATCCAGTGTGGTTATATCAAAATCATTTAAGAGGATTCTATGAGCAAATCTAATGGCAACAGTGTGGCATTTCTTACACTGGGATGTAAACTTAACTATTCCGAGAGCTCGGCTCTTGCCAGAGAGTTTGTAAGAAATGGTTATATTAAGGTGCCTCATACCGGTGTTGCAGATATATATGTGATAAATACTTGTTCGGTAACAGAGCATGCAGACAAAAAGTGCCGCACTGCAATAAGACGGCTTCACAAACAGAACCCTAATGCCATTGTCGCGGTTACCGGTTGTTATGCACAGCTTAAACCTCAGGAGATATTGGATATTGAGGGTGTTGATCTGGTATTGGGTGCAGATCAGAAGTCCTCACTCTTTATTAGAGTTTCTGACTATAAAAATGAAATTTTAAAAGGGAAGATTTTGCCATCAAGGTCCTACTCTTGTGCAATATCGGAGGTTGAGACTATTTTTCCTGCATACTCTTCTGATGACAGAACAAGATCTTTTCTTAAGGTACAGGATGGGTGTGACTATCACTGCACCTACTGTACAATACCTCTTGCACGGGGGAGAAGCAGAAACCATCCTGTAGAGCTTATTGTAAAGGAAGCAGAGGAGATTGCCGCAAGGGGAGTTAAAGAGATTGTACTTACGGGTGTCAATACCGGAGACTTTGGCAAGAGCACCGGTGAGAGCTTTATCTCATTATTGGACAGTCTGGTAGATGTGAATGGAATAGAGAGGATAAGGGTATCCTCTATAGAACCAAATCTTATTACAGATGAGTTTATCCAGAGAGTTGCCAAAGGGGGGAAGCTTCTTCCTCACTTTCATATTCCCCTTCAGTCGGGATGCGACAGGATACTTGCTTTAATGAAGAGGCGTTACAACAGAGATCTGTTCAAAAGAAAGATCGAGATAATCAGAGAATATATACCATTTGCATTTATTGGGGTAGATGTTATTGTTGGATTTCCATCGGAGAGCGATGCAGATTTTGAAGAGAGTTATAAATTCTTAGAGGATTGTTCTCCCTCTTTTTTGCATGTATTCCCATATTCTAAAAGGGAGAATACACCTGCAGCCCAATACCCGGGTCAGGTGAAAGAGTCCGATAAGAGTAAAAGGGTTAAGTCACTAACATTGCTATCTGACTCTCTCTACTCAAGATTCCGAGAGTTAAACAGAGGCAGAGAGGAGGAGGTTCTCTTTGAGAGTACAGTTAAAGGTGGTAAAATGCAGGGATTCACAAGGAACTACATAAAAATTGAGAGAGAGCTGGACAAAGGTGTAATAGGAGAGATAGTTAAGGTAGTTGTGCCGTAGATATTAACGGGTATCAATATGATATTTCCAAATTAATCTCTTCTGGCTTTAATATTGACCTCTGTTTTTGAACTCTTCTCTGTTCCCTCTTTTTACGATTAAAGAGATTATCCAAAAGCTCCCGGAGAGAGCTGAACTCCTCCTGATAAACAAGACCAACCCCATTTCTTTGACTGTTATCCAGATAGTTAGAGTATTGGTCTGCCGAATGGGAGAACGCTTTTGCCCTAAAACGCCCCTTTTCATCTAGTTTTATCTCAACATCAAGGTCCCCAACTACATCCCCCGATTTATTAAGGTGTTTGGAGCTCCCGATATTTCCGTTAACAATTACGCGATTATTGAAGAGTTGTGCAGATACTGCTGCATCAAAAAGATCCCGGCCATTCTGTCCCGGTTGATAATTGAAGCTTAAATCAAGCGGTATATCTAGTTGATTAAATATCTTATTTATCTGATTTGATAGAACCTCTGTGGCATTGGAGTAGAGAATTGTTGAGTTGTTTACAATACTTGACTGTACATCAGGAATAAAACTGCCGGAGACTAAAAGTGACATAACCTGTTTTACAATCTTATCGTCTGTATTGAGAGCAGCATTTACACGAGCCTTTGTAATAGGATCGATATCCGGAATATCTATATCAAAACTTAGGCGGGGATTCATCAGGGGTCCTGTCATCCTGATCTGGCAATCTACAGTTCGTCTGTTGGCAACCGAACTCGTATCTGAAATAAGGGTGTTAACAGCCGCTTTTGTGCGGTAATTGGCTGTAATATTAAGGTTTGTACGGTTTATATCTCCGTTAAACCCTATATTACCACCCTCCTGAATAGTGAAATCTCTCTCTATAAAACCTTGTAAAACAAATTTATAAGATCCGCTTTGAATTACGTAATCTCCCTGGATAGAAAAAATATCACGAGAAGGATTTATATCCAGTGTTATAAGTCCACTTCCATATCCCGTAATGATATCTCCCACACTCTTGTCTATCTCAATAAGCATAGCGGCATCGGGTGTCATATTTGCCCTTAGTTTAACCTGAAGTTCACTGGGGGTGCGAGTCGGGATAATATCGGCAAAAATATCCTGGAAATCTCCTGAATTTTTTGCGGGCTCGGTAAATGTA
>JAUYTB010000237.1 GCA_030695305.1 Bacteroidales bacterium | reverse complement strand
TTCCTGCTGTGAGATTTGCTGGGGAAATGAATTACCGGCGGCTGAGTTTGCCGTGCTTGTGCTACGGGTCTATTATTCTGCCCGTTGAAAGACTAGCATTCCTGCTGTGAGATTTGCTGGGGAAATGAATTACCGGCGGCTGAGTTTGCCGTGCTTGTGCTACGGGTCTATTATTCTGCCCGTTGAAAGACTAGCGTTCCTGCTGTGAGACTGGCTGGGTTAAGAAATTATCGGTGGAAGAGGAGGCGCTTTGCCAGAGTTATTCTCGGGTTTCGGTTATTCTCGTAGCTGCCGCCACATAAAAGGCAGGCAGCTATGGGCGGGAAATAACCGTAAAAACCCGGGAAATAACTCTATTTAGCCACAAAAGTCGTCAAAGTCCACAACCCTTGCCAAGGTGTGCTCTTCCAAAAAAAGAGAGGCCAAAAATAGATTTGGCCTCTCTTGATATTATAGCAGCTGCAATGTTAGTCGGTATAACTCTCCAGAATCTCTTTAACCTGATGGGCCTCTAAACGGCCGTACACCTTCTCCCCTATAAGGACAACAGGTGCAAGCCCGCAGGCACCAACACATCTCAGACAATCCAATGAGAACTTACCATCTGCGGTAACTCCACCAACCTTAATCTTGAGCTGTTCTTTGAACTCATCAACAATCTTCTCTGCACCACGTACATAGCAAGCAGTTCCCATACATACCGAGATCGGATGTTTACCCTTTGGAGTCATCGTAAAGAAAGAGTAAAAGGTAACAACACCATACACTTTGGCAACAGATATCTTAAGATTATGAGCTATCTCCCTTTGAATATCCTCAGGTAGAAAACCAAACTCACTCTGAGTCTTGTGAAGGATACTTATCAGCTCCCCGGGATTGTTGTCAAAAGACTTACAAATCCCTTTAATTGTTTCTTTATGACAATCTTGTATTTTGAATGTACTCATTGCGATCTAAATTTTATGTTTGTCAAAGTAGTGTGTATGGAGAAGATGATGAGCTTTCTCGCTCATCGGATGGCCAAGAAACTCCTTGTAAAGCTTAGCTATATAAGGATTCTCATGTGACTTGCGGATACTCTTTCCTGCATCCTCTCTGTATATAGCATCGTAACGTGCACGAATGATGCTTGAGTCACCATGATGCAGCGGCTGACCGGCACCACCGATACAACCACCCGGACAAGCCATAATCTCAATCGCATGGAAATTATATCTGCCCTCTCTTATACCATTAAGAAGTTTACGGGCATTACCCAGCTGGTGAGCAATCCCGATATGGATCGGAGTCTCTCCAAAGTAGATGGTTGCAGTTCTTATACCCGACATACCCCTAAGCTCTTCGAAGTTGATTCTGTTAAGCTTAGTCCCTGTAAATAACTCATATGCAGTACGTACAGATGCCTCAATTACACCACCGGTAACACCAAAGATAACAGCAGCACCAGTTGACTCACCCATTGGAAGGTCAAACTCCTCATCATTTAGATTATCGAAACTGATATTGGCTGTCTTGATAAGTCCGGCCAACTCCCTTGTAGAGATAGAGAAATCCACATCGGGGTTACCATCTACCTTAAACTCGTCACGCTGACACTCATACTTCTTGGCAAGACACGGCATTATTGATACAACAACCAGATCCTCTCTCTTCACACCAATCATATCTGCAAAATAGGTCTTGGCAATTGAGCCAAACATCTGCTGAGGAGAGCGTGCTGTAGATGGAACATCAAGCATATCCGGGAAGTAAACCTCAAAGAAGTTTACCCATGCAGGACAGCAAGAGGTTAGGATAGGAAGCTTAACACTCTTATCGCCATTAACATAACGTGTAATCCTATCAAGTAACTCTGTACCCTCCTCCATTATTGTAAGGTCGGCAGCAAAATCTGTATCAAATACCTTGTCAAATCCAAGAGTACGAAGGGCAGCTACCATCTTACCGGTAACCAGTGTTCCCGGAGCAAGTCCAAACTCCTCACCAAGAGCAGCACGAACAGCAGGAGCTGTCTGAACTATCACAGTCTTCTTAGGATCTGCAAGAGCACGGATAATCTTGGCAGTATCGTCATAAGGTGTTAAAGCGCCCGTAGGACATACAGCAACAC
>JAUYTB010000231.1 GCA_030695305.1 Bacteroidales bacterium | reverse complement strand
CTTATGAAGAGTAAAGGGCTTGAGTTGAAACCTGGTGAGATATATAATCCACAGGATGTTGCTCTCTCTGATGCTATTGTTGCAATTGACGGAGGTAGTTGCAGTGGCAGCATAATATCTGCAAACGGATTGATGATCACCAACCACCACTGTGCTTATGGTGATATCCACTCCTTAAGTACACCGCAGAAAAACTACCTTGAGGATGGTTTTTGGGCGATGAAGATGTCGGATGAGATTCCAATTAAGGGTAAAAGTGTTACATTTCTCAGAGGTGTCTCAGATGTGACTGCAATGGTTAATACAATTATTGATAGTCTGGATGCAATTGGCCCAAGAGGTATTTTCTTTATGAATAAGGTATCCGGTGAGGTAGAGAAGAGATTTAAGGGATCACCCTACGAAAAGTCACTCTCCTCTATGTGGCGGGGCAGCAAATATTATCTCTATTTTTATGAGACATTTTCTGATGTAAGACTTGTAGGGGCACCTCCTGTATCGATAGGTTCATTCGGAGGCGAAACAGACAACTGGGGTTGGCCACAGCATAAAGGTGATTTTGCAATCTACAGGGTATATACATCTGCAGATGGAAGCCCGGCAGAGTATTCGGCCCAAAATATCCCTTTTGCGGCCAAAAAGTATCTGGCAATCTCTTCCAAAGGAGTTAAGGAGGATGACTTTACAATGGTTCTTGGTTATCCCGGAAGGACCAACAGATATATCTCATCATTTGAACTCAGGGAGAAGTTTGAGATTCTAAATCCAATTGTCAGTGGAGTAAGAAGGGCTAAACTAGAAGTTTGGAAAGAATACATGGATCAATCAGATGAGTTGAGACTCAAATATGCCGATAAATATTTTGGGATTAGCAACTATACAGATTACGCAAAATGGGAAAATCTCTGCGTAGAGAGATTCAATGTAATTGAGCAAATTGAACAGAGAGAGCTGGAGCTTTCAAAGTGGATATCACAAGATAAAGAGAGGATGGCTAAGTATGGAGATCTTCTGGCAAATCTAAATAGGGGTTACGAGGTAAAAGCAGAGATAACAAGAATTCGTGAATATTTTCGTGAATCTATGGTAAGAGGTGCCGAGCTTATAGGTCTGGGTCAACGTTTCAATGGTTTGGTATCCTCCCTTGAGAGAGAGAAGAAATCTGAGTTCACTATGGAGGATGAGAAGATTGCAAACTTTATAAAGATAGCAGAGAAGCTATTTGGAGAGTTGGATGTAGATGCAGACAGAGCTCTGTTTAAAGTTATGCTCAGATATTTTGACAAAGAGGTTCCAAAGAGCTATTACGACGAAGCATATTTAGCGCTGCTGGATAAATTTGGTGGTGATACAGACAAGCTGGCAGATTATGTATATGACAATAGTATTATAACCAATAAAGAGAGATTTGATGCTTTCTTTTCACAAAAGAGAGATGTAGCAGAGATTGTTGCCGACCCTGTGATTAGTGTTGTAAAGACTACAGGTATAAGAAACTACAATGTAACCGAAGATTCTCTTTTAAAGGATGCCGGGGTAGATCCAGCAAAAGATAGGAGCAGCTATGTTAAGGCAATGTACGAAATGCAGATGGAGTGGGGAGATGTAATCTATCCTGATGCCAACTCAACTATGCGACTCACTTATGGAGAGATAGGAGGTATAAAAGCAAGAGATGCTGTATATTACCACTTTAAGACAACAACAGATGGAATTCTGGAAAAGATTGATCCAAATAACTATGAGTTTAGAGTAAAGCCGGAGCTTGAGAGCGCATTAAAGAGAAAAGATTGGGGCAGATGGGGAGAGAGCGGTGTACTCTATGTCAACTTTATGGCAGATAACGATATCACCGGAGGTAACTCCGGCAGTGCAGTACTTAACGGTAAAGGGGAGCTCATCGGGCTAGCTTTTGATGGGAACAGAGAGTCAATGGCCGGTGATGTATTCTATGTAGAGGGGTATTGCAAATCGGTTAATGTAGATATCAGGTATGTAATGTGGGTTATTGAGAAGTTTGCCGGAGCAGGACATCTTATAGAAGAGATGGAGGTGAGGTAATCAGACCAAACTTTTCCAACAGAGCATCAGCTCTTGGCTCACGGCCACGGAAATTTCTGTAAAGCGTTGCAGCATCTTCCAGATTACCCTTTGATAGGATGTTATCCCGGAATGAAGCTGCAACCTTTTTACAAAAGATACCTCTCTCTTTAAAGAGGGAGAATGCATCTGCCTCAAGCACCTCTGCCCATTTATAACTGTAGTATCCGGCAGAGTATCCTCCGGAAAAAATATGGCCGAAAGAGGCCGATATTGAGACAGATTCAACATCGGGGAAGATCTGAGCTCTTTTGATAGCTCTCTTCTCAAACTGAACAACATCATCTACTTGCTCTATTGTTATAAGATTGTGCCAGGCCATATCATTTATACCAAAAGTTAGCTGACGCACATTAGAGTACCCGCTCAGGAAGTTCCTGGCTTTGATAATTTTTTCAATTAAATGGTCGGGGATAGTCTCTCCTGTTTTGTAGTGGACTGCAAATGATTTAAGAAATTCTCCCTCAGTTGCCCAATTCTCCATTATTTGTGAAGGGAGCTCTACAAAATCACGAACAACATTTGTCCCGGTTAAAGATGGATAACTCCCTCTTGCCAGCATCCCATGAAGAGCGTGTCCAAATTCATGAAGAAGAGTGCTAACCTCATTAAAGGTGAGAAGTGATGGGCTCTCTGTAGTGGGTTTTGTAAAGTTGCATACCAGAGAGACAAGCGGTCTCCTCTCTATTCCACTCTTTATTGATTGTTCCCGGAATGAGGTCATCCATGCCCCGCCTCTTTTACTTGCTCTTGGGAAGTAGTCAAGATATAAAAGGGAGATAAAATCACCTTCACTATCATAGACTTCATATACTTTAACATCCGGATGATAGACCGGAAGAGTGCTGTTGCTGATAAACTTTAATCCAAATAGAGTACCTGCAAGAGAGAAGAGAGCGTCCCGGACACTCTCAAGACGAAAGTATGGCTTTAAAAGCTGGTCGTTTACCGAGTATTTTTCGCTTTTATACTTTTCGCTCCAGAACCCGAAGTCCCACGGCATTATCTTCTCTCCAAAGCCGTTTTGGGCAGCATATAACTGAATCTCATCAATCTCTTTTTTTGCAAATGGTAGTGTTTTTGCTAGCAGATCATCTAGGAAAGATTCAACTTTTTGGGGTGTACCCGCCATATTGTTTTCCAGAACATATTGGGCATGAGTGCTATACCCCAAAAGATTTGCCCTCTGGAGTCTTAGTTCTACAATTCGCCTGACTATCTCTCTGTTGTCAAATTGGTCATATAGAGATCTGCTGTTAAAGGCACGCCACATCTCCTCTCTGAGTTCGCGTCTGTTGCTATACTGCATAAACGGCACATAGCTTGGAGCGTGTAGTGTAAAGAGCCACCCCTCAAGTGACCTCTCTTTTGCCTCCTCAGCCCCTGTGTCAATAACAAACTGAGGGAGGCCATCAAGCATAGATTTATCTGTTATATGTAGAGTGAACTTATTGGTTGCGGCAAGCAGATTCTGGCCAAACTTTAAAGTAAGCTGAGAGAGCTCTGTGTTAATCATCCGGAACTCATCTCTCTTATCTCCCATAAGGTTAGCCCCGTTTCGTGCAAATCCCTTGTAACACTCCTCTGTGAGACGAAGCTCCTCCTTTGTAAGATTAAGTGTTCCTCTATTATCATATACACTCTTTACCCTTTTAAAAAGCCTCTCGTTGAGCATAATGTCGTTAGAGTACTCAGAGAGTACCGGAGAGATCTCAAGGGCAATCTGCTGCATCAGATCGGATGTGTTTGCTTCGTTGAGATTAAAGAATAGTGTGCTAATATTTGTAAGATCACTGCCGGCAAATTCGAGCAGCTCTATTGTGTTTTTAAAGGAGGGCTCCTCACTGTTCTCTGTTATAGACTCTATATCTCTCTTGCCGCGCGCAATCGCCTCTTCAAATGCTGGCTTAAAGTGTTCTGTATTAATCTTGTCAAATTGAGGGGCTTCAAATTTGTTGTCAGGTAGTTGTAAAAGAGGATTGCCGCTATTCATTATATTGCTGTTAGATGAGTATATACCAAATATTGCCGAAACAGCAATAACTATTCCGTATTTGAGAGAACTCTCTTCCTATTGTGTCTGTATTACCAGATATTTAGTCTGTTCCCAGAATGAAGCAGGAGAGGAGATTTTCAAAACTTGCATTCCCTCTGTATCTGCCTCCAGGGTATATGTACCGGTCGGGTGAACCGAGAGAACTTTGGCCCTCTTAGAGTTTAGATATATCTCCCTGACGTTTCTGATGTCAATCTTTACAAACGCAGATTGTTCGGCCTCGTATGAGATTCTTGCAGAGCGAAAAAGACCTCCTTTAGAGAGTACCTTCGCGTTGATAAGCTCATCTTTTGGGCCTGCTATATAGAAGGCACTATTCAAAAGCTGATCCTGTGTGGCTATTGTCTCTTTTGCCTCCTCTCTCTCCTGAGTAAGGGAAGTTACATCGCTTCTGAGATTGGAGACAGCTTTATCCAGAGATGCAATCTGCTGAGTCTTGACCCTAAGCTGACTATCCTTCTCTTCTAGCTGCCTCTGAAGATCTGCAATAACCACAGATTTCTCCTCTAGCTCAAGAGTCAGACTCTCCAGCCTTTTCTTGAATTGAGAAGAGTTGATACGGTTGTCATTTTTTAGCTTCTCTATTTGCTTTTTATATCCTGCAATTGCCTCTTTTATAGCAGTTACATCCGACTTCATCTGCTCTCTGGAGCTAAGCGAAAGCTCAACACCCGACTGAGTTTGAAGAGCAAAGATGTTCTCTGCCTCACGAAGCGACTTAAGCCCGTTCTCCACCTCGTTAAGAGTAGCAAAAACCTCTTCAAGTTCTGTGCTGGTGGCCTCCTTAACCAGTGACAAAGAGTCTAACTGGGCTTGAAGTTTTTTGTATTTTCCGGTTCTTTCTACACAAGATGAGAGTGAGAAAATAACAAATACAATGGCAAAAAGTGAAATAATATTTTTCATATTGTTGCAGATTAGTATTTTAGATGTAATAATTATGGTTTAATTCCTGATTCAAATGTATGCAATAATTCTCTTTATTTCTCAAATAATGTGAACTTTAAAAATAGCATTAAAAATTTGGGATTAATTTCTCAATTTAAAAATTAAATATTCAACACTTTCGATAAATTATCTTTTACATCCCCTTTTGCGAAACTTTCCTCACTTTATTTGTAACGTAGTAACAACTAAATATTTTACGTTATGGAGAAGTCGATGAACAGAGTAGAGTTAAGAGGTAATGTGGGTTTTGATCCCCGCATTAGCAATTTTGAAGATGGGGGAGTTGTAATGAGACTCTCTCTTGCAACTAACGAAAGTTTTAAAAACAGAAAGGGGGAGCTTATGGAGGAGACTGTGTGGCATAACATTGTTGCCTGGGCAGGAAAGAGTATGCCAGATTTTGCAAAAATCAGGAAGGGAGATTTCTTATCTGTAACAGGAAGACTTAAACCGGTACAGTATCAGACTAAAACCGGAATTGAACGCCAGACCTACGAGGTTGTGGCTTACAATATAAAAGTTACAGATAGTGTGGAGGAGTAGAAAATAATAACTATTTTTGAAGTCAAATCCGGAGGGGATAGAAATCTCCCCTCCTCTATCTTTATTATATATGCAAAGAGAGTTGCAAATCTACAATACTATCTCAAGAAAAAAGGAGAAGTTTGAATCACTTACCCCTGGAATGGCAGGAATATATGTCTGCGGACCAACTGTTTATGGAGATGCTCACCTGGGGCACGCCAGACCG
>JAUYTB010000230.1 GCA_030695305.1 Bacteroidales bacterium | reverse complement strand
AACATTTGGCAAGAAGAGTCTAGAAGAGGGTACAGCTATCTCTCAGGATGATATCTTCCGGATTGCATCTATTTCCAAATCATTTACAACTACAGCACTTATGACTCTTGTAGAGCAGGGTAAGCTAGACATAGATATGGACGTAAGTGATCTTGTTGGGTTTAAAGTAAGAAATCCCAAGTATCCGGAGGTTGTTATAACTCTTAAAAAGCTGCTATCCCACACATCAGGCATGAATGATACTCAGGGATATTTTCGTCTGGATGTTCTAAATCCGGAGAAGAACCCAGATTATGGTAAGTGCTATAACGACTACGAACCAGGCACAAAATATGAGTATTGTAACTTGGGATTCAACACTATAGGTGCAATTGTGGAGAAATATGCCGGTGTTAGATTTGACAACTATATTGCAGATAAGATTTTAAAGCCACTATCTCTTACAGCCAATTTTAATGTAGACTCATTGGATGCATCAAAATTTGTAACACTTTACAACAAAGAGGCAGTTGACACTACAGAGGGTGCTGAGAAGATCTTTATACCTCAGCCGGCTGCCTATTTGAGCAGGGCTAAGGATATAGATTCAGGATATGTTATGGGATACAGCACTCCGCTCTTCTCTCCAACAGGTGGGATGAAGATATCTGCCCATGATCTTGCACGCTATATGGTAATGCATATGAACTATGGAGTTGTTCCATCTACAGGAGTGAGAGTTTTATCTGAGGAGAGCGCTAAGTTGATGCAGAGTCCGGTAGTTGAGACATCCGAAGGAGAGTTCTACTGTCTCGCTTTAAGAACCACCAACAGACTTATACCTGGTGAGACAATGGTTGGGCACACAGGTTCGGCATACGGTCTCTATAGTGCAATGTTCTTTGAGCCGGAGAAGAGATTTGGATTTGTTATGATGACCAACGGTTGTCCTCCGGAATACAAAGATGGATTCACTGTTATTCAGGGAGATGTGATAAGGGCACTTTATGAGGTTTTTATAAAAAAATAGAGAGATAGAGTAGATTAGTTTATAGATAATAATAGAAATATCTAACAATTATCGGGTGAAGAGAGTTCTGATTATTACATATTACTGGCCTCCTTCCGGAGGGTCGGGAGTTCAGAGGTGGCTCAAGTTTGTCAAGTATCTGCGGGAATTTGGCTATGAGCCGGTTGTGTATACTCCGCAAAACCCGGAGCGGATGGCCGTAGATAACTCTCTTTGCGAAGAGGTACCATTGGGAATTGAGGTAATAAAGAGAGATATAGCCGAACCATACTCTCTTTATAAACTTCTTACAGGAAGAAGAGGAGAGTCAGTTAAGCCGGGCTTTATTAGCAGCACCTCTACCGGCAATAAAAAAACGAAAAAAAAATCTACACCTGTAAAAGGAGCGCTCAAAGAGCGCCTCTCTCTCTTTATCAGGAGCAATCTGTTTATTCCCGACCCAAAAATGTTGTGGATATATCCATCTTCCAGGTTTATAAAGAGGTACCTGAGAGAGAACCCTGTAGATGTAATTGTAAGTACAGGTCCTCCTCACTCAATGCACCTTATTGCTAAGAGGGTCTCTAAAGCAACAGGAACTCCCTGGTTGGCAGATTTTCGTGATCCGTGGACAAAGATGTACAATTTTAAGTATCTCGGTTGTACTCCGCTCGTTTTGGCTATTCATAAAAAACTGGAAAAGAGCGTAGTATCTTGTGCAGATTGGGTTGTGACCGTGACAAATACCATTGCAGGAGAGCTAAAGGAGCTCAATCCCAAGAGATTAGATGTTATAACCAATGGGTATGACAAAGCCGATTTTCCCGATATTCCAATAACCCGTGAGGAGACTTTTACAATAACCTATACCGGGTTATTTGTTCCCACTCAAAACCCTTCGGTTCTTTGGAAGATTTTGGGAGAGAGGGTCTCCGGGGATATTGAATTCTCTAAAAATTTAAAAATTAGAATAATAGGAGATGCAGACAGATCAATTTTGGATGATATTGCATTAAACGGGCTTGAGAATCATCTTGTTAAAATGGAGTATACACCACATAATGAAGTTGTTATATGGCAAAGAAAATCCAGGATT
Source organism: Bacteroidales bacterium (assembly GCA_030695305.1). GTDB lineage: Bacteria > Bacteroidota > Bacteroidia > Bacteroidales > UBA932 > Bact-08. The sequence continues at coordinate 1,629 of JAUYTB010000230.1, read as the reverse complement.
TTGCTTTTATCAGGAGGGAGGGAGCCGGAGTCCAGAGGAATCCTCACAGGAAAATTCTTTGAATATCTTGCAGCTGCCCGCCCGATATTGGGTTTTGGTCCTAAGGGTGGAGATATGGATATTGCACTGGAAGAGAGCAGAGCGGGAGAGATGTTTGACTATGAAGATTATGAGGGTGTATCAAAATGGCTGGATAGTCAGTATGCTCTCTATACTGCAGGTGTTGAGCCGGCTATTGGAGGTGATATCTCCAAATACTCCAGGCGGGAGCTTACCCGCAGAGTTGCGGAGATCCTGGATAAAATCACCGACAGGGAGTAGTGACTTAGAGTATGATTGTACAGTAGAGAAATATGAATTTGAAAATTTTTTTAGCAATGGTAAATTTTAAGAGATACCTGCCCCATTTGTCAGCAATACTATTCTTTGTTTTGCTTGCCTATCTGTTTACACCTCAAGTGTTTGAAAAAAAGGTTGTAAATCAGAGCGATATTGCCTCATGGAGAGGGATGGCAAATGAGATTATCAGCTATAACGAAGCAAATCCAGATAAGGATCCTGCTCTGTGGACTAACTCGATGTTCTCCGGAATGCCGGCAACAACAATATCTGTAATATACCAGGGGGACTATACAGATTTTCTCTATAAGCTGATTCACGGACTATCCGGAACACGGCCACCAAGCTATCTGCTTATAAGTTTGATTGGCTCCTTTCTTCTGATGCTCGCTTTTGGGGTTAATGTCCCATTGGCAGCAATTGGAGCAGTTGCCATAACATTCTGCTCCTATAATATGCAGATTATTCAGGTAGGACATAACTCCAAGATGGTTGCAATTGCTTTTATGCCTTGGGTTCTAGCTGCTGTTGTTTATGCATACAGAAAGAGTATTCTGTTTGGAGCACTATTTTTTGCCTTTGCTCTAAGTTTTCAGATAAAGGCTAACCACCCTCAGATAACATACTATCTGGCAATTATGGTTATAGGCTTTGGTATGGCAGAGTTTTATAAAGCGATTAAAGAGCGGTACTTTGCCCTTTTTCTTAAAAAATCTCTGCTGCTTCTTATGGCCGGTTTATTAGGTATAGCTGTAAATATAAATCATTTATGGCCTACTTATGAGTACTCAAAATATACAATGAGAGGAGGGTCCGATCTTTCGGCAGAGCAGGGAAAGGAGCAGAAAGGGCTTGATATTGCTTATGCAACAAGCTGGTCGTATAGCCCGGGTGAGATGCCTAACCTAATGATCCCCAATTTTAACGGAGGTTCGTCAGGGGGTGAGCTATCAACAAAATCTGAGACTTATAAGGCCTTAAAATCTGCTGGTTATGCAGGGGCCGAACAGGTTGTTAAACAGATGCCTCTCTACTGGGGACCTCAGCCCTTTACAGCGGGGCCGATGTACCTGGGTGCAATCTCGGTATTTCTCTTTATTCTTGGGCTGGTTCTTTTAAAAGGGGCCCTTAAGTGGTGGATTGCCGGCGTTTCACTTCTTGCCGTACTTCTCTCCTGGGGCTCAAACCTGCTCTTTGTAACAGAGTTCTTTTTTAATTATATACCTCTGTACAGTAAGTTTAGAACGGTATCTATGATACTGGTAATATTACAGATAACCATTCCTCTGT
>JAUYTB010000225.1 GCA_030695305.1 Bacteroidales bacterium | reverse complement strand
AGAGAGACCGAAAACAATCCGGAGTTTCTTGAAGACAGCAATCTCTTTCGCGCCTGGAGAGTCAAGGCAGCAGAGGAGGGGCTTAGGATTCGTGTAGGCCGCTGGAATGTCTCTGGAACACCCATTGCAATTCTTGTCGATTTCAGTCTCTTTATCGCAAAGAAAGATGAGATCTTTACCCAATTCTGGAACAGATATAAGCTGGACTCCATTATGGGACATTGGGACTATATTGAGAGTACACTGTTTGGATATGCAACTGGCAAAGTAATAGAGAGCTATATTAAGTTCAATCTGGCTCCTCATCAAAAAGCTGTTGCTCAGTTCCATGAGTGGATGACAGGCGCAGGTATCCTCTACCTTAAAAGCACCGATCTCCCGGTTGCAACTGTATTTACAACTCACGCAACCGTTACCGGAAGAGCTATCGCAGGTAATAATCTCCCTCTATACGACCATATGAGTCATTACAATGCAGATGAGAAGGCACGAGAGTTCAATGTCTCTTCCAAACACTCACTTGAGAAGATAGCTGCCAGCGAGGCAGAGGTCTTTACGACTGTATCTGATATAACAGCCCGTGAGTGCAGCCATTTTCTGGGAAGGGTAGTGGATGTAGTAACTCCCAACGGCTTTGAAAATACCTTCACCCCAATGGATGACGAGTTTAAAGTATGCTCAAAGAGTGCTGTTAAGAAGTTGACGGAGGTTGCATCGGCAATGACAGGTATTCGTGTAGCGGATGATGCAGTAATGATTGGTATAAGCGGTCGCTACGAGTATAAGAATAAGGGAATAGATATCTATCTGGATGCACTCTCCGCTCTAAACAGTTCATCTGATTTAAAAAGAGATGTGATTGCCTGGATCTTTGTCCCTGCCGGTCACTCCGGACCGGATAAAGAGCTTTTAAGCCGGCTCTCTGGCGGAGGTGACTACAAAACCAACCATACCCATAATTTGACCGAACCGGAATGGGATCCTATTCTCAAAAAGATAAACGAATTAAACCTTCTTAACAAGGAGAGTGATAAGGTAAAGGTTCTCTTTGTCCCTTCATACCTTAATGGTAATGACGGAGTTTTCAATATGACCTACTATCAGCTGCTTTGCGGACTGGATCTTACAGTTTTCCCGTCATATTATGAACCATGGGGTTATACTCCACTTGAGAGTCTTGCCTTTGGCGTACCTACCGTTACAACGACACTTGCCGGTTTTGGCTTGTGGGTTCGTGACCACTCCGATAAGAGAGAGGAAGCCATAGAGATAATCAAAAGAGGGGATAATAACTACTCAGATGTAAAAGATGCAACCTTCCGCAGGATGCTCCAGATTACACAATTATCAAAAGAGAGCTTAAAGAGTTTGAGGACAAGATCTAAAGAGTTATCCAAAATAGCTCTTTGGGAAAACATGATAATCCACTATAAAGAGGCCTATTCACTTGCCATCGGGAGGGTGGTACTCTCAAAAGGCGCATTCCCGCTTAGTGTGGAGGATAGAGACCATGTAACTTATAATAAGAGCTTGGTTAGTAAACCTGTTTGGAATAAAGTGTTTATTAATAAGAGATTACCTGATAGACTCGCTCGTTTGGACGATATCTCAAAGAATCTCTGGTGGAGCTGGAACCATGAGGCATCCGAACTTTTCCAAATGGTGGACAACAATCTGTGGAGCTCTTGTGAGGAGAACCCGGTGCGTATGTTAGAGATACTGTCACTTAAAAGATGCCAGGAGCTGGAGAGGGATACTCTCTTTTTAAGTAAACTGGACTCTGTCTATAAGAGTTTCTCCGACTATATGTCTCTCAAGGGAGAGGGTAAAGGGGCACAAATAGCTTATTTCAGTATGGAGTTTGGCCTCGATAAATCGCTTAAGATATATTCGGGAGGTCTCGGTGTTTTGGCCGGAGATTATCTCAAGGAGTCCAGCGATATGATGGTTCCAATGACAGCAGTGGGTCTTCTCTACAGATACGGATACTTTACACAGAGAATATCTGCTCACGGAGATCAGATATCTTACTATGAGCCACAAGATTTTGCAGCGATACCTGTAACCCCGGTAAGGGACGAAAACGGTAAATGGATAACAGTGATTGTTGCCCTTCCGGGCAGAAAGATGATTGCACGTCTCTGGAGGGTTGATGTAGGAAGAACAGAGCTAATTCTGCTAGATACAGATCATGAAGAGAACTTGCCGGAGGATAGGGCTGTAACTCACCATCTTTACGGTGGAGACTGGGAGAACCGTCTTAAGCAGGAGATGTTATTGGGAATTGGGGGAGTAAGAGCTCTTAGAGCTTTGAAAAAAGAGGCAGACGTCTACCACCTTAATGAGGGGCATGCTGCCTTTATTGGGCTGGAGAGATTAAGAGAGTATGTTGTAAATCATAATCTTACATTTGCAGAAGCTGTAGAGGTTGTAAGAGCATCATCTCTCTACACTACTCATACGCCGGTTCCGGCAGGTCACGACTCTTTTAGTGAAGATATCTTAAGGGGGTATTTCTCTCACTATCCGGAGAGGATGAATATTAGCTGGGAGGTTATGATGTCATTAGGTAAGAACAACCCTTCTGACCCTAACGAGAAGTTCTCAATGAGCAATGTGGCTGCAAATCTTTCTCAGGAGGTAAACGGAGTGAGCTGGCTCCACGGAAAGGTCAGCAGAGAGATTCTCTCTCCGTTATGGCCCGGTTACCTTCCCGAGGAGTTGCATGTAAGTTATGTGACAAACGGAGTTCACTACCCAACATGGACAGCACACGAGTGGAAAGAGATTCACTCAAAAGTGTTCGGAGATGCCTTCCAGAGCCATCATTACGATAAAAACTGTTTTGAAGGTATTTACGATGTAGAGGACAGCACTGTTTGGTACACAAGAAATAAGTTAAGAAGCAAACTTATTAAGGTAATCAGAGAGTCTCTCTCCACACCTTTGTCTACAGCACACTACTCTCCTCAGCAGATTGTCAAAATCAAGGAGTCATTAAGAGATGATGTTCTTACAATAGGTTTTGCAAGGAGATTTGCCACATATAAGCGTGCTCACCTTATCTTTCGGGATATAGAGAGACTGGACAAGATTATTAACAATCCGGATCGCCCTGTTCAGATCTTCTTTGCCGGCAAAGCACACCCGGCAGATAAGGCCGGTCAGGATTTGATAAAGAGAATAGTAGAGATATCTCTTATGCCTCAGTTTATTGGGAAAGTTCTCTTTATACCCGGTTATGATATTACTCTTGCCAAATATATGGTTCAAGGTGTAGATATATGGATGAATACTCCCACAAGACCACTTGAGGCCTCGGGGACAAGCGGAGAGAAGGCAGTAATGAACGGGGTGATGCACTTCTCTGTCCTGGACGGATGGTGGGTAGAGGGTTACCAAGAGGGTGCCGGATGGGCATTGCCTATTGAGCGATCTTACGAAGATCAGGATTTTCAGAATGAGCTGGATGCTGCAACAATATACAATATGTTAGAAAATGAGATAGTTCCGCTCTTTTATAACATAAATAGCAAATCGCTTCTTCCGGAGGGTTGGATTATGACCATAAAGAATACCATTGCAAAAGTGGCCGGTAACTTTACCACCAACAGGATGCTGACTGATTATATAGAGCAGTTCTACAATAAGCTCAGAGATAGATCCGTCGAGATGATAAAAGATGATTTTGCCCTTGCAAGAGAGATCGCGGTGTGGAAAAAGAGGGTGAGAAATGAGTGGCCATTTATTGAGGTTATAAGTTATCATAAACCGGACAGCTCAACAACAGATATTAGTCTAGGCGAGGAGTATATTGCTGAGGTCTCACTCTCCATCGGAGATCTGGGTCATGAGGATATTGGAGTGGAGATGATAATTGCAGAGAATGGCACAGAGGGGAGCCCTCATGTCAAAAAAATGATAGAGTTCGATTTTGTGGAGTATAACTCCGGTATTGCAAAGTACAGGTGTACAATTCTTGCAGATACAGCCGGTGCTTTTTCGTTAGCCGGGAGAGTATATGCAAAAAACTCCAGGTTACCCCATCGTCAGGATTTTGATTTAATTAAATGGTTATAGCGTTAGCGAAATGGTTATAGCGAGTACAGGTTTTTTTGATGGCGTACACAGGGGGCACCGGGCAGTGTTAGACCGGGTATGCACACTTGCAAAGGAGAGGGGTGGCAGCTCAGCTGTTATAACCTTCTGGCCCCATCCCAGAGCTGTACTTCAGCAGGATGCTGCAAGATTTCGCCTTCTCACCTCTCTGGAGGAGAAGAGAAAGTTGCTGGCCTCAATAGGTATTGATGAGGTTCATACCCTATGCTTTAATAAAGAGTTTGCCAGGCTTACAACCGAAGAGTTCTTTCGCGAATATCTTGTGGGGGAGTTTGGTG
>JAUYTB010000216.1 GCA_030695305.1 Bacteroidales bacterium | reverse complement strand
ATTCTCTCACCAGATGGTGAGACTGATTTTTTTGGAACAGCTTTACAGGGCTTTCACCATACTAAAGGGGGAGCCATATCACAACAGATAGATGATAAAAGTTAATTATAAAGATTTATTAAAAAAGAGAACCGTTATTTTGTGGATAGTGGCAATGTTTCTTACAATTGCCTCTTTTCTTGAGTTCTCTTCTACCGGATCTTTGGACAGGGAGGTCGCAAGACTGGAGAGTCTTATTCACAAGCGTCAGGAGATTCTTGAAAAATTTGCCGAGAAGACACTCAGCGCCCCAAACAATGAGTTTGTCTCATTTAATCCGCCCCTGCCGGAGGATATGGTTATCTACCGTTATTTTGACGATACACTTTCCAGCTGGATAAACCAACTCCCGATAGCCAATGACGATATATACTTCTTCCCGTTTGGGTATAGAATGAACCATCTTAACAGCAGGGTAGTAACTAATACACCTCTTGCCTATCTGGGATTGGTTGAGCAGTATGTAAGTCTTGGTTCGGCATGGTACATAGTGAATATATACGTTAAGGATAACCAGACTATTGTCTCTGCTCTTTTGGTTCAGACAGATTACCCTACAGAGAACAGTATCCTTAATAATAAGATAAATCCTAACTTTTCAATAAGGAGACAACTCTCAATTGTGCCTGTCACATATGACGAATCCTATATTATCCATGGAAAAAACGGGGGAGTACTCTTCTCTGTTCTTAAGACACTTCCCTCCAGAGCAGGGGAGGCAGGGGTTATTCTCAGATGGTTTGCAATCCTTTTTCTAATATTTGCCCTCTTCTCAAATCTGCAGATAAAAAGAGGATTAAAGGATTTTTTTTTAACAGCAGCCGGACTTGTTGTTATCAGGTTTGTAGCCCTTTATCAGGCAAAAGAGATGCAGGGAGAGATGGAGATCTTCTCTCCAAACCTCTATGCAGACTTTGGCCTTTTTAACTCATTGGCCGATCTTCTGATAAACAACCTGCTCCTCTTTCTATTAGTTGCAGCACTCTTTATGGTTAGAAAAAGGGTAGCACATATTATCCTTAAGGCCTCTAAAACAAAAAAGTATTTGCTATTAATTATCTTCTGTGCACTTCCAATTCTAATACTACCCTATATTCATTACAGTATACGGTCGCTTATACTAAACTCCAATATTGTTATGGAGCTGTATAAGATAGATGAGATATCCATTTACTCTCTTATGGTATATGTAAGTTATGGGTTACTTTTTACCGCACTGCTCTTCTCATGTCAACTTATAAGGCCCTTTGCCGTCAGAGAGAGGCGCTTCTCATTTTTTGAGAGAAGAGCCCTGGCTATCTTTATATCTTTTATATCGTTATATACCCTGTTGACTGTAAGTTTATACGGTTATAATAAAGAGTATAACAGAAACAGGGTTTGGACTACCAAGATGTCTGTGGAGAGAGATCTTACAATGGAGCTTCAGCTTAGAGGGCTTGAGAAATACATAGAGAACGATCCTATACTGGGTTTGTGGGTACCTCTATCTCTTAACCAGAATTTGGATCTTATAAATAACAGATTGACAGAGGCATATTTTTGGAGTATTCTCCAAAGATATGATATGAGACTCACTATCTGCTCTCCCGGGTCTATGCTAATACCGGATATCTCAAATCAGGATGCGCCGCAGGTAAATTGCAACAAGTTCTACGAACAGGAGCTCTATCGCTATGGTATGCAGCTAGGGGAGAGCTCGCGTTTTTTCTTTATGAATAACTATAATGGAAGAATAAGCTATTTAGGTCTCTTCTCGTACAGATATTTTGGAGAGGAGATTCGTCTCTATGTCGAATTTGACAGTAAATTCTTACGAGAGTCAATTGGTTATCCGGATATGCTTCTCGACCATAAAAAGCTGGATACATACAATATTCCATCAGGTTACTCTTATGGTAAATATTTGAATGATAGGCTTATATCTTATGGGGGAAGATTCAACTACCCAATCACCACTATGAGAGATGATGAGATTGGGTACAGAAGTGAAAGAGGAGACGGATATATACATTTTATACACAAGATCTCCCCGGAGAATCTTATCATTATATCCAGACCGGTAAGAGAGATTTTGCCCTACATCATATCTTTCTCATACCTGATGCTCTTCTACTCGCTGATGATTCTTGGATTTATCAGAATTCGCCAGAAGAGTTACCTGGATAAGCTTCCGCGTAACTCTTTCAGATGGAAGATATCGGTGCTGATTATCTCCTCCCTGGTCTTTGCCCTTTTAGCAATGGGTACAGGGAGTGTTTGGTTCTCAATAAGATATTTTGAAGAGAACAACAGGGAGCAGATGGAGGAGAAGATGTCATCCGTTCAGAGCACCCTCTCATATTACAGCAGATTTGCTCAACGGTTCAATGACCCTGTTTTTGATAACCTCAAGCTTCTGGAGGCGATGAACCGACTCTCTAACACAGCTCAGATAGATATAAACGTATATAGATCTGACGGTCTTCTTTTGCGTACCACAAGAACAGAGATCTTTGACCGTTTTCTTTCCGGATCAAGAATGAATCCGGTAGCATACAAGGAGATTGTTCACAATAACAAAAAACAGTTTATTAATAAAGAGAAGATTGGAGATCTTACCTACTACTCTCTTTATGCACCTCTATTCAATATAGAGGGGAAACTGGTTGCCATTGTAAATATCCCCTATTTCTCAAGAGAGAGCGATTTTCGTAAGGACGCCTCATCAATCATCGCCGCAATTGTCAACATCTATCTGCTGCTTTTGATTGCCGCTGTTTTTGGAGGTGTTGTGTTATCTAACTCCATCTCTAAACCACTTGCAGAGATAAGCCGCAAGATGCAGTTATTAGATATTTCCCAACAGCCGGAACACATTAACTACACCAACAGAGATGAGCTAGGTATTCTGGTTACGGCCTATAATAAGATGGTAGATGATGTGAATGAGAGCACAAGGAGACTTGCTGCCGGCGAGAGAGAGCAGGCTTGGAGAGAGATGGCCAGGCAGATAGCCCACGAGATCAAGAATCCGCTTACACCTATGAGACTCAGTATTCAACATCTGATGAGAATGAAAGAGCATGGGGTAGAAGATTGGCCTAAAAGATTTGACGCTCTGGCAAACTCGCTTATTGAGCAGATAGATATTTTGTCGGAAGCGGCCGGCGAGTTCTCCAGTTTCTCACGCTTCTACTCAGAAGAGCTGACAAGAGTCAACCTGCATACGCTTATACGGGAGCAGCTGATACTCTTTAATACCAGAGACAATATTGTACTCTCGTTTGAGAGCGAATTTAAAGAGGCATTTGTGATGGCAAGAAAAACTCAGCTTACAAGAGTTCTGGTCAATCTATTCTCTAATGCAGTGCAAGCCGTAGAGCAGATGGAGAGAGGAACTATTATTATTACTCTGGGAAAAGACTCGGAGAGTTATATTATTAGAGTAGAGGATAGTGGACAAGGAGTGGCTGAGAGTCTAACCCACAGATTATTTAAGCCAAACTTTACCACAAAGAGCGGAGGAACAGGCCTGGGGCTGGCAATATGCAGAAGCATAATGGAGCAGAGTCAGGGCTCAATCCATTACGAAAGATCTGTTAGATTGGGAGGTGCTGCCTTTATAGTAAAGGTCCCTGTTTAGTTTGATCTACTTTTGACGAAGAAATATCTGAATAGGAACTCCTGAAAAATCAAATTTTTCACGGAGTCTGTTCTCCAAAAACCTCTTATAATCTTCCCTTACATATTGCGGAAGATTGCAGAAGAAGGCGAATGATGGTGCAGGGGTAGGCAGTTGGGTTATATATTTTATTCTTACATACTTCCCTTTAATAGATGGAGGCGGATTGTTTTCAATCTCAGGAAGCATATGTTCGTTAAGTTTTGAAGTAGGTATTCTTTTGCTTCTATTAGTATATACCTGAGCAGCAGCATTAAGAACATCCAGAATTCTCTGTTTGTTTATAACAGATGTAAAAACTAAAGGGATATCATTAAAAGGAGCAATTCGATCTTTGATCTTAGCGGTAAACTCCTTCATGGTGTTTGTCCCTTTATCCTCTATAGTATCCCACTTGTTTACAACAATAACACAACCCTTTCTGTTTCTTATAATCAGATTGAATATTGCAAGATCCTGATGCTCAACTCCAAGCT
>JAUYTB010000215.1 GCA_030695305.1 Bacteroidales bacterium | reverse complement strand
TGCATTTGTAAGCAGATACCATCGCAGAGGATCTGCACCATACTCGGCAAGAGTAATAAAAGGGTCTACAGCATTACCGAGACGTTTGCTCATCTTATTTCCATCCTTATCCAGGACAAGTCCGTTAGATATCACTGTTTTAAAAGCTACCGAGTCTTTAACCATCACCGAAATGGCATGAAGAGTAAAGAACCATCCGCGTGTCTGGTCTACCCCCTCGGCAATAAAGTCAGCAGCTCTGCCAAACTCATCTCCCCCTACCCTCTCAAGTCCCTCCTGAGCAAAAGGCATTGCCCCGGAATCAAACCATACATCTATAAGATCGCTCTCCCTTCTCATAACCTTTCCGGTAGGAGAGACAAGCAAAATATCGTCTACATAAGGGCGGTGAAGATCTATCTTGTTATAGTTATCCGAACCAAAATCACCTGGAACAAAACCCTTGTCTTTAAGAGGATTAGATTGCATAACCCCTTTTTCTACAGCCTTCTCACACTCAAGGTAAAGCTCTGCTGCAGAGCCTATGCAGATCTCCTCTGACCCATCCTCACTCCTCCATATTGGAAGCGGAGTTCCCCAGTAACGGCTTCGTGAAAGGTTCCAGTCCTGCAGATTCTCAAGCCATTTACCAAAGCGACCGGTTCCGGTGGATTCCGGTTTCCAGTTGATTGTTTTATTGAGTTGGGCCATTCTCTCCTGAAGAGCCGTAGTTTTAATAAACCATGAATCCAGAGGATAGTATAGGACCGGCTTGTCTGTTCTCCAGCAGTGAGGATATGAGTGAACTTGCTTCTCAATACGAAAGGCAAGACCCTGCTGCTTAAGCATAACAGCAATATCCACATCCAGAGTTGCATCGTTCTCTGTTAAAAGGGGGTCATATGAGTTCTTGACAAATCTCCCTTGGTACTCGCTATAGGTAACGACATTAACGCTAGAGTCTGCAAACTCTCTATCCATCTCCTCTATTTTATAGAACTTACCTGTTCTGTCTACCAAGGCCTGCATCAACCCGTCTGAATCCTTAATCATAAGGGCCGGCACACCATTTTGTCTGGCCACCTTCTGGTCATCTGCTCCAAAAGTAGGCGCAATGTGTACAACTCCGGTACCGTCAGAGGTTGTTACAAAATCTCCTTTAATTACACGGAAAGCACCCGCTCCCGGATCTACCCACGGTATAAGCTGGGCGTAGTTTATGCCGCAAAGGTCATTGCCACTGCGCTCTCCACCATCAATAATGCAGAATGGAACTACTTTATCTCCCTGCCTGTAATCTTCAAAAGAGAGCTCCTCCCCTTTCGGGTTAAAATGCTGATCTACTAAATCCTTAGCTAATATATATACACACTCCTCTCCGTTGTATGGGCTAAAAGAGTGAACCTGGGCATATTTAATGGCTGGTCCTACACACAAAGCTGTATTTGAAGGGAGTGTCCACGGTGTAGTTGTCCAGGCAAGAATATACATGGGGAGTGATTTGCCGCAGCTTCTCTCTATATTACTAAACAGAGACTCCGAGTTTGAATCTCTTTTTACAACAAACTGGGCCACACAAGTTGTATCCTTTACATCTTTGTAACATCCCGGCTGGTTTAGTTCGTGGCTGCTCAATCCTGTACCAGCAGCAGGAGAAAATGGTTGAATTGAGTAACCTTTATATAAGTATCCTTTTTTGTATATCTCTCTCAGGAGATACCATAATGTCTCTATATATCTGTTATCGTACGTTATGTATGGATCATTCATATCCACCCAATATCCGATCTGCTCTGTAAGGCTCTCCCACTCTTTGGTATACTTCATAACCTCTCTCTTGCAGGCCTCATTGTACTCATCTACAGATATCTTTTTGCCAATATCCTCTTTGGTTATCCCCAGCATCTTCTCTACACCAAGCTCAACAGGCAGACCATGAGTATCCCAACCTGCCTTTCTCCTTACGAGATATCCCCTTTGAGTCTTGTATCTGCAAAAAACATCCTTTATTGCTCTTGCCATAACATGGTGAATACCAGGCATGCCATTAGCAGATGGAGGACCTTCATGAAAAATAAACTCCTGCGCCCCCTCTCTTGCAATTAGTGTAGATTCAAAACACTTCTCATTTTTCCACTTCTCAAGAACAGAACGGTTGATCTCAACTAAATCTAGGTTTTTATATTCGGCAAACTTCATATCTGGTTTTTTTGAATTTGCAAAGATACGATTATTCACTACTTTTGAAAAAAAATGATTATGGGACATAATGTAAACCTGATAGACATTATACTGCTAATCTGTCTTATTCCGGCTCTGTTCGGAGGAGTAAAGAGTGGATTTATTAAACAGGTGGCCGCCCTTGTGGCTCTATTGGCAGGTATATGGGCCGGATGGCACTTCTCAACGCTATTTGCCGAGAGTGTTAATATCTGGAGTGATACCAACAGAATACTTGTAAAGATTATCTCTTTTGCCGCTGTTTTTTTGATTGTTGTCTTTTTTGTAAATCTTATCGGACACTCTATTCATGGGATAGTAAACCTGGTGATGCTTGGATGGCTTGATAAACTTCTGGGAGTGATTTTTGCCATTGTAAAATATGGGTTTATTTTGAGTATGCTCATATACTTTATAGAGTCCATCAACAACCTCTACTCCTTTTTGCCCCGGGAAACTCTGGACTCTTCCAGATTATACGGGTTTATCTCCTCTCTCGCTTCTACCCTCTTCCCTTTTATAGATAAACTGATGGAGAGCGGTAAAGAGGTTGGGGAGAGTGTTGCTTATGCAATTTTTTAAGCTCTAATGCCCCCCGGGTATAAGATATGCCTTGATTTACAAATTAAAAAAAACAATTTCGTAATTTGAGGGTATATAAAGATTCTGATATCTTTAAAATTCAAAAAAAACCCTAAAATCACCTCGTGATTTTTTAAAGATTCTCTATTTAGGGTCCATTAATAAAACTCTCTCTCTTTTTTATTTTCTGTCACCACTTTTTCTATTTTTAGAGATAGATTCGCTGGTAGGAAAGGTAGCTCTCCTGTGGCGATGGATCTCTTTTGAGAGGGGGGAGAGCAGGGAGAGAAAAGGGGAGCTCTTTTCCTTTTACACCAGATATTCAATTGGAAGTGATTTAAGTGATGTGAGATTATGCGACTATCGGTAAAAATCAAACAACAAGAGAGAAGTGACTGTGGAGCGGCCTCTTTCGCTTCTGTAGCTGCACATTATGGAGTAAGTATCCCATTGACAAAGATCCGCCTCGTGAGTGGTACCGATTCCGGTGGCACATCAATCAAAGGTCTTTTAGAGGCCGCTCAACACTTTGGTTTTAAAGCAGAGGGATATAAAGGAGAGGAGAAGTCACTTCACATAATTCCTCTGCCTGCCATTCTGCACCTGAGAAAGAGTGACGGCTATCTTCATTTTGTAGTTCTAACAAAAAGATCTCCGGGATATTTTCATATTATGGATCCGGCAGAGGGCAATATCATAAAGGTGGGTGTAAGAGAGCTGCTTTCTGAGTGGACCGGATATCTTATTCTTATCTCAAATTCAGATATCAAGAGAGAGATCAGGGAGTATTATTCAATTCTGAGCAGATTTAGATCACTAATTTATAAGAGGAGATATGATATGTTAAAGAGTCTCCTCTTATCTTGTCTTCATATTGTTGCATCTCTCTCTGTTGCACTCTTTATTAAGCATCTTCTTGATGATATAATCCCCTATGGAGAGTCGGACTACCTTGTTAAAGTATCACTTCTTATGGCAGCAGTAATCTGTATATCTGTGCTGATCTCAGTTATAAAATCAGGTATTCATATAAAGTTGTCGGTTGGTGCAGATAATGAGCTTATAGGAGATTATCTGGATCATCTCTTCAAGATACCGCTTCCATTGTTCGGGATTATGAAGACAGGAGAGATAACATCCAGAATAAACGATGCTTATAAAATAAGAAACCTTATTACCGAGACTATTCCGGATACACTTATTGCATCTGTTACACTTGTGCTGTCACTAATTATTCTATTAATAACTGATATTCGATTATCATTGATATGCGCTGCCTCCATTCCGCTTTTTGCTGCAATTTACTATATTTCGGACAGGGTTAACAAGCCCCTGATGAGGAGCGCAATGGAGAGAGCTGCCAGATTCCAGAGTAGTGTAATTGATAGTATTAAATCTATCGCTACAATCAAGAACTTTGGCAATGAGCAGATTGCCTTTGCAAGGACAAAAATACGTCTTGAAGATCTCAATAGGACTCTGATAAAGGCAGGAAGAACATCTGTGTATACCGGAGCTGCGGCAGAGCTTACATCTAAACTGATGACTCTTGCAGTTCTCTGGTCCGGAGGTGCAGCTGTAATCTCCGGAGTAATCACTCCCGGAGAGCTTGTCTCATTTTATGCTATATCTGCTCTCTTCTCAACTCCATTGCAGCAGCTTGCCTCTTCGATTTCATCATTCCGTGAAGGGAGTGTGGCCGCATCGAGACTTTATGATATAATGGCCTTAGAGAGAGAGGAGGAGTGTGAAAACAGTCTGACTCCGGTAATACAAAATCTGAGGCTGAACAACGTCTCGTTTGGCTACCCGGGAAGAGGTTTGCTCTTCGAAAATCTAAGCTTTTCACTTGAGAGCGGTAAGATTCTTCTCCTGAAAGGGAAGAGCGGATGTGGCAAGAGTACAGTTGCATCCCTTATCATGAAACACCTTATGCCTGTTTCGGGAGAGATAACAGCAAATGGTAAGAGTTTGGCAGATATTGAGGCAAAAAACTGGAGAAGATCTGTATCTATAGTTCCTCAAAACCCCGATCTTTATGGAAATACAATATATGAATCTATTATGGATGGCGCCGATAGCGCGTTCTCCCAGAATGATAATCAAGAGAGTGGAAAAAGTGGATTGAGTGAACAATTCAAAGAGCTATGCCGGGAGCTTGACCTTGACAGAATATTTGATTCTCTTCCAAATGGTCCTGCCACACACCCCGGAGAGGGGGGGGCCCTTCTCTCTAGAGGTGAGCAGCAGAGAATAGCATTTGCAAGAGCTGTGATAAGAGGTCCATCCCTTCTAATTCTTGATGAGGCCACCTCTTCGCTGGACAGTCACTCTGCTAATATAATAGATAAAATTGTAGTAAAATTGAGAGAAAAGGGGGTAGCGATACTAATTATATCCCATAAAGATAGCGATTTACAAATTGCTGATAAGGTAATTGAGTTAAAATAAAAAAGGAGGGTGCACACTCCTGGCGGATCTCTGCGCGCCTGACTGCAGGGTAAGATTAATACGGTATAACTATGAAAGAGTATGCGAAAGAGGTGTGGGGTTTGAGAACTCTTGACCGGGAAGAGAAGCTTGTAAAAGGAGGTATCTCCTTTAGAGAGCTGTGGAACTTGCTCAACGCAATCGGAGATGCGGTTAAAAAAGCCGAGAAGTACTGGCCAAAATTCAGGGAAGGATTTCAAGCAGGATGGGAGGCAGCATAATGGAAAAATCATTAGTAAATCAACTTGGGCTAGTCTCTCTGACACAACATGAATCTATCTTTATAACAGGGGGTAATGGTGGATGGGACTACGATCTTGCCCAATACATTGGCATGGGTGTCGGTTATGGTGTAAAGAAAATATGGAGAGTTTTCCGTTTTCTGAGTCAAAATCTATACGAAATGCAGGCTAACACTCAGGTTATCTACAAATAATTCCCTGAGAAATTATTAATTATCGGGAGTTTGTAATAGAAAATAATTTAACTTTGCGTATTATGAGAAAAATTTACAGACTCCCTTTATTATTACTTCTGATAATCCCCGGCATCCTCTCCGGTCAAAAGAGATGGAGCCTGGAGGATTGTATCAGATATGCCTGGGAAAACAACCTGCGAATCAAACAACAGGAGCTTGCAATAGAGCAGAGCGAGAACAATCTTGCACAGGCCAAACTTAACTTTATCCCCACACTGAATGCATCTGTGAGCCACTCCATGAACTGGGGTCGTTCTGTGAATGTTCAGGATTTGCAAATTATTGAGAACAAGCTCTCTCAAAGCACAAGCGCAAGTGCGAGAGCAGCGATAGGTCTATTCGAAGGTTTTACAAAAAAGAATGAAATTAAGAGCAAGGCTGTTCAGGTCGAAGTCTCTCTCCTGGAGGTTGAGAGATTGAGAAATGACATCTCAGTAGAGATAGCCCGATCTTATCTGCAGATACTTCTCTCCGGCGAGATACTGAGGACAGCTAAACAGAGCTACTCCAGTGTTGAGGAGCAGCTGGAGCGGGCCCGAAAGCTTGTAGATGCCGGAAGTGTTGCCTACAGCACTCTTCTTGAGGTTGAGGCACAACTGGCTTCTGAGAGATTTCAGGTTGTAAACGCCGACAATCAACTCAGGAGTGCGCTGCTTACACTTAGACATATGCTGGATCTGGAAAACGAAGCCTCTTTTGAAATTGAGGAGGTTAATGTAGATTTCCTGATAACAGACTACAAGGATCAATCCATTGATGAGCTCTATCGTCACTCACTCTCCCTTCCTCAAATCAAAAGTGCAGAGCTTAATCTTGACAACTCATCTCTTCAATTGGCTATTGCCAAGGGGAGGACTCTCCCGTCTCTCTCTTTCTCTGCCGGATATGGGACCTATTTCAGCGACAGTCGTAGTCAGCCCTTCTTTGACCAGTTTAATGAAAACAGGAATCCTTCAATCGGTTTCGGGTTAAATATCCCGATATTTAATAATCTTCAGATTAAGACTGCTGTTAAGAATGCCAGGCTTGGGGTCCGGAGTGCAACAATTGAGGTTAAGAGTCGCCAGCAATTGCTTTACAAAGAGATCCAGCAGGCTAACAACGATGCTGCCTCCTTATACGAGAGGTATAAAGCATCCGAGAGCAATGTTGAGGCAATCCAGGAGTCGTTCAGGTATGTACAGCAGAAATTCGATATCGGAATATTGAGTGCAACCGATTATACAGTAGCCAAAACAAATCTTTTTAAGGCTCAATCCGAATATTACCAGTCAAAATATCAATATGTTTTCCAGTTAAAGATCCTCGATTTCTACAAAGGAAAACCAATCTCTCTCTAAATGAATATACAATGAGTTTTAAGAAGAATATCAAATGGATTATTGCAGCAGCAGTTGTTATTATTGTGGTGCTTGCAGTTATAGGAAGTAAAAAGGGTAAAAACGCAATACCTGTTACTGCCGAGATTATTACCAAAAAAAGTATAGTAGAAGTTATACCTGCAAACGGAAAGATTAAACCGGTTGTTGAGGTTAAGATAAGCCCCGATGTATCCGGAGAGATTATTGAACTCCACTTTAAAGAGGGAGATTATATTAAAAAGGGAGATCTTATTATTAAGATTAAACAGGATGTGTATATCTCTATGAGAGAACGGGCTGAGGCCTCTCTAAATTCAGTTAAAGCACAGCTAACGCAACTACTGGCACAATTCTCACAAATTGAACAGAGCTATTTACGTAACAAAACACTCTACGAGCAAAAAGCAATATCTCAAGCCGATTATGAGACAAGTCTATCTCAGTATCAGGTAACTAAAGAGCAGATAAAGGCGGCTGAATTTAATGTAAAGAGTGCAACTGCAACTCTTAAAGAGGCACAGGAGAATCTTACAAAGACAGTAATCTATGCTCCAATGGATGGGATTATCTCCAAGATGAGTGTAGAGAAGGGAGAGAGGGTTGTAGGTACTTCTCAGATGGCAGGAACAGAGATGCTTAGAATAGCAAACTTCAGTCAGATGGAGGTACTGGTAGATGTAAACGAAAATGATATTATCCGAATCAAACAGGGTGACACTGCAGTTGTTGATGTTGATGCCTATCCAAACCGTAAGTTTGCAGGGGTGGTTACCCAGATTGCAAACTCTGCAAAGAATATCGGGTCGTCAATAGATCAGGTTACTAACTTTGAAGTGAAGATATTTCTGCTTTCGGAATCATACTCTGACCTTGAGATTGAGGGTAGAAATCCTTTCCGTCCCGGAATGTCGGCTTCGGTATCTATTCAGACAGACAGAAATGACAATGCTCTTGCTATTCCTCTTCAAGCTATAACAACCCGGTCAGATCTTATCTCTGACAGTCTAAAGAGAACATTGGGAATCAATGAGTCTCTTGAGCAGGTTTTTGTAATAAAAGAGGATAATAGTGTCGAGATTAGAATTATAACTACAGGAATTCAAGATCTAAGCAATATTGAGGTGCTCACAGGACTAGAAGAGGGTGAGAAGATTGTGACCGGACCATTTGCTGCTATAAGCAGAGGGCTTAAAAAAGATTCCAAGGTAAATCCAGACAGCGGCGACAAAAGTGGTAAAACAACCTCACTTCCAAAACCATAACCGAGACAAAACATAACAATACAGTTTTAGATGCCATCTTCCGAACCTCTGCTGCTCTATATCGAGACCAGTACCGATGTATGTTCGGTTGCTCTCTCTTTGGGCTCACGGCTTATTGATGAAAAGATATCAAGGGAGCCGAGAGCTCATGCAAGGGTTATAGCACCTATGACCGAAGAGATCCTTAGAGAATCGGGATACACAGCTGCAAGCTGCGATGCTGTTGTTGTAAGCGGAGGTCCGGGTTCATATACAGGTTTGAGAGTGGGAGTATCACTTGCCAAAGGATTATGTTACGGTTCCGGGAAGCCCCTTATATCTGTAGGATCTATTGAGCTTCTTGCCAATATTGCATTCAAGAGAGTTGTGCCGGAGTATCCCGGAACAACAACTGTAATTCCCGCTATGGATGCAAGGAGAATGGAGATCTACACAGCTATCTATAATGCAGATAGAGAGATGATATCTCCTGTTAAGGCTTTAGTTGTAGAGAAAGAGAGTTTTACAGAGATT
>JAUYTB010000206.1 GCA_030695305.1 Bacteroidales bacterium | reverse complement strand
AGAGGGCTCTCTTAATCCGGTGGGTACCTTCCAGGGACCAAAGGTTCTGTTGGTTAATGAGTACTCTGCCTCCGACGGAGACCTCTTCCCGTACAGATTCAAGTATAATAATCTAGGAACAGTAATCGGAAGACGCACCTGGGGTGGCGTTGTTGGATATAGCGGAACAATCCCTGTTGTTGATGGTGGCTCTATTGTAACTCCATCTTATGCACCATTTGCTGCAGACGGAAGCGGATTTATAATTGAGGGAGAGGGGGTACACCCCGATATTCTTATAGAGAACGATCCTTATAAAGAGTTTATGGGAGAGGATGAGCAGCTCAACAAAGCTATAGAGGTAATCAAACAGCAGATGAAGGAGTATAAATATCTGCCTGCAAAGATCCCGGCATTTCCTGATAAAAGTGCCAAAAAATAGTCAATAATAGTAGGGGGATAAATTTTAAACGACACTGCTTCCCGGGGATATTTTAACGTGACATATTGCGTCTCTGCTTTTTTAGGTTTATCATGACATAGACATAAAACTCGCAATAGTTACACCGGTCTGCAGTGTCGTTTTATTTAACGGCAGTGCAAACATAAACAATAATGGTGCAGTTGCTGTGTATGCACAAGAGTGTTATGAAATGTTTCACTTTTTTTGAGTTTAAAAAATTGAAATACAACAATATGGTACATTGCTGTATTGTTTTGTTTCACTCACTATCTCCGTTTTCGTAAGTTTTTTTATGAATTTTTCGGTTGATTTTACCTCTCATTGTCCTTATACTTGGAGGTGAACTATTGAGTAGATTCGCGATTTCGCTATTAGAGAAACCATCTTCACTAAGGATATAAATAAGTTTTTCGAAATCTGTAAGAAGATCCAGATTTGTCAGATGACTATAGAGTTCATTGAATTTTTCGTCTGTAACAATGGTGCCAAGCGCATTTCTTGAGAGAGAGTTGGCCTGGTCTATAATAGTGTTTAAGCTATCAAAGATTTCGTTGGACAATTTTCTGGAGCGAAGTGCCTCCATATATACACCCTCAATGAGTTGGGGCAAAATAAAACTGCTCGCTTTACTGATCTTGGACGTAAGCCACATCTCTCTGTTTTCATTGGAAAGCTTCATAACCAATCTCTCGAGCTCAGCTAAATCTTTACTGCTATTTTTTATTTGAAATAAATGGTATATAAACGATATTATCACTATTGCAATTAAAATAAATATAATATTTATGAGAACACCTCTCTCTCTCTTCAAAGAGGATAACTCTGCATTCTTCTCGTCTAAGCCATATTTGCTTTCAATCTCTCTTATCTTGTGTTGAGCTTGCCTTGCGAATGCAATCATATATGAGTTGTATGCCCTTTTATATAGTGAAGAGGATGATTTGTAATCGTCCTCTTTTGCGTAAAGGTCGCCAAGGTTTCGGTAATAAAAGTGACTTTCAAGGTCGTTGGTGTCTCTTAGTGAGGCCACAGAAAGTTTAGCAAAGTGCTTTATACTGTCATCTATACCCAGACGTTTGTAAGTTGAAGAGAGTTGATAATAGACTTTTGAGTAGTTGATATCAAGATCATCTGTGTTGTCAATTTCAAGATTTTTTTTCAGGTACACAATAGCAACATTAAAATCTTTCTTGGTTATATAGTATGAGTAGAGAGCATTGTAAAGATTATGCATTAAATAGGGAGGAAGATTCTCCTGATCTCCAAAACAGGCAATATTCGCCAGAGCTTCACTATATCTCTTTTTCCCTGTATAAAATGTAAAGAGCTCAAGACTTGCGTTAAGGATGCCGTTAATATTTGACGAGCTCCTTGATACATCAAGACTTCTCTTAATATACTCCTCAGCAATGTCGGGATCGGTTATTCTCCTGGTTGTTCGTCCCAGGTAGAGGTAAAGAGTTGCTTCTAACCGTCTGTTATTGAAGTTATGTTTAGAAAAGAGAGTCTCGGCCTCTTTTAGAAGCTGGTAAGCATTAGTATCCATCTTGCTTTTACTGTAAAGCTCAATAGATCTGTATAGAAGTGACCTGCAAAGGTTATATGAATCGGAGCTATTCCGGTACCATTTAATTGCTTCTCCAATCTGTGGATTACTTTTTAGTTTTCCATATTTTTGTTCGTATCCAATAGATTGAAGAATAGTCAAATGGTACTTTAATCCCCCCTTATTATAAATCAGGTCATCACCCCCTAACTCTTCCTGGAAAACAGTAAAGTCTATACTTTTTAAAGAGTCAAGAGCCGCTCCCGGATTATCATAAACCAGAGTTTCGTACTTAACTAAATTATTTGATATACAAGGCTTAACACTATCTTTAACCCCGGAAGAGCAGCTTAAAAGAAGAAAAAGAGAGATGACTAATACCGGGTGTTTCATAAATGGATAATTATCTATGGCAAATATAGTAATTAATAAGTTATAATTTTTTAACCATTCCGGTTGAATTTTTCTTAACGATTATTAGTAAAAAATGATTATTTTTGGGCTGTTTTAAAGATTGCTATGAGAATAATAAGATATGTAATTGTGTTTTCGCTGCTTTCAATGGCAGCATTTTTTACATCCTGTGAGAAGGATCCCTTCAAAGGAGCAGAGTTCAGGAAGGTGATTTTATTATATATGGCTGCCAATAACAACCTGAGCAGTTTTGCTGAGTATAATATATCTGCACTTAAAGAGGGCTTTATTCCCGAGAAGAGCAGCAAAGATATTCTAGTTGTATATCTTCACCTGGCGGGAAAGGATCCAAAACTTGTAAGACTATATAAAGAGAGTGACGGAGTTGTAATTGAGGATATTGTCGCAAACTATACCGATCAGAACTCAGCTAACGGAGATGTGCTAAAGGCAGTATTGAATAAGGTACATGTAATCTTTCCGGCAAGGGAGTACGGTTTGATACTCTGGTCTCACGCTACAGGATGGCTACCACAGGGATATTTTAACACTTCGGTAACCCAGGGGGCACTTTACAAAGACCCCTACAGAGATATCGTTAAGAGCTTTGGTGAGGATAGGGGAGTAGAGATGGAGGTTAAGGAGTTAAAGAGTTCGCTCCCGTTTAAGTTCTCGTTTATCCTTTTTGACTGCTGCTTTATGGGTGGTATTGAGACAATTTACGAACTTAAAGATAAGGCAGAATATATAATTGCATCACCTACCGAGATTTTAGCTTACGGTTTCCCGTATAAAGAGTTAATGACTCCCCTTTTTGAGAGCAAATCAAACCTGGAGGAGGCGTGTCAGCTTTTTTACGACTACTACAATGCACAGTCCGGAGTTCATCAATCTGCTACAATATCTCTCTATAAAACAGCTCAAATAGGCGAGCTGGCTGCTGCCTCCGGCGCAATATTCAATAAGCACAGAGGTAAGATATCATCTCTTAACATGAGTAAGATACAGCCATATTTTAGACTTAACAAGAGATGGTTCTGGGATCTGGGAGACCTTATGAAAGAGATAGCAGAGCCGGCTGAGTATGAGAATTTCAACACAATACTAAGTAAGGTTGTTATAGGCAAGTGGAATACTCCCTATTTTATAGATTTAAAAATTAATAGATATTCGGGTGTTAGCACATATATTCAGAACCCTGCCAACAGCTTTCTTGATACCTTCTATAAAGGTTTTGATTGGAATGTTGCCTCGGAAATGATTAAATAACAATCAATTAACATATAGAGTAAACTGGTATTGCAAAGATCTCTTTTTTTTGTATCTTTGCCCCCTCTAAAAAAGGTGACTTTTTTGGTGCAATGGGATCCGGAAAAGGTCCGGATTGAGTAACACATTTTAACATTTTTTTATGAAAACAATTTCACTAAAGGGTAATCCAAGAGAGATTACCAAAAAAAGCGCAACTAAAGAGATGAGAAGAAACTCTCAGGTTCCTTGCGTTCTTTACGGACCGGAGCAGGAGAATATCCACTTCTCTGTATATGACAGAGATCTGCTTCAGATCCTCAATACACCTAATTCATATATCATTGAACTTGAGATTGATGGTAAAACATACAAATCTGTTCACCACTCGTCTCAGTTTCACCCAATGACAGATGAACCTCTTCACCTGGATTTTCTTGCAGTTTCGGACAACAGAGCTGTTGTAATAAACGTTCCGGTGATAGTTACAGGTAATTCAGAAGGTGTTCGTCAGGGTGGTAAATTGATACTCAATACAAGAAAGATTCGTATATCTGCTAACATAAATGACCTTCCGGACAATATCACTGTTGACATTTCCAAGTTAGCAATAGGAAAATCTATTAGTGCCGGAGATATTAAACTGGATAACGTACAGATTCTTACACCTAAGAGCACAATTATATGTGCCGTTAAGATGACACGTGCCGCTATCGGAGCCGCTGCTGCTGCTGCCGCTGCTGCCGGGAAATAGTAAAAACTGACAGAGTATGAGCTTTCTGATAGTCGGTTTAGGAAATATCGGATTAGAATATGCTGATACTCGCCATAATATCGGATTTATGGTACTGGACACCTGGGCACAGGAGTCCGGTGCCATTTTTTCTGTACAAAGGTATGGTTCGGTTGCAGAGTGCAGGTATAAAGGAAAGAAACTGATTCTTCTCAAACCATCTACATATATGAACTTGAGTGGTAAGGCAGTGCACTACTGGTTACAGAGAGAGAAGATAGAGATAGAGAACACCCTCATAATTCTTGACGATCTTGCACTCCCGTTAGGGACACTCAGAATGAGAAAGCAGGGGAGTGACGGAGGGCATAACGGATTAAAAGATATTAGTGAAGTACTTGGTACAAATAACTATACAAGATTAAGATTGGGGATTGGAGATAGTTTTTCACGCGGCAGACAGGTAGATTATGTCCTTGGCAGCTGGAGTGATGAAGAGAGAAAGATTTTACCGGAGATACTAAAAAAGGCAGCAGATGCTGCAAAATCCTTTGCCGCTATTGGTCCCGATAGAACAATGAATTTTTTCAATACTAAGTAGTATTTAGACTTACAAGAAAAAAATAAAGATTATGAGCAGACTGGATAAATTTCTTTGGTCGGTACGTCTCTATAAAACAAGAGCAGATGCAGCGGATGCTTGTAAATCCGGTAAGGTAAAGGTTAACGGTATTGAGGCAAAATCTTCGAGAGAGGTAAAACCGGGAGATATAATTGATGTTAGAAAAGCGCATATTGTTTTTAAATTCAATGTTATAGCACCTATTGACAAGAGGCAAC
Source organism: Bacteroidales bacterium (assembly GCA_030695305.1). GTDB lineage: Bacteria > Bacteroidota > Bacteroidia > Bacteroidales > UBA932 > Bact-08. Next base: position 2,973 of record JAUYTB010000206.1, on the reverse strand, counting down.
CGGCAAAACTTACAGATCAGTTCATAATAAACATTACTCCACAAGAGGAGCTGGATAAGCTGGCTATACCTAAGGAGAGCCTCTTTTTACACAGAGACAGGGGTACCGGCCGTCCAACAAAGAAGGATAGACGTGATATGGATGGATTGATGGAAATAATCGGGATGGACGAGGAGTACGATTAGACTACTCTTTTCCCGTTATCTCAAGAAGAGTGCACTTACCCTCAATACTATACTCTCCCATTCCGGCAGGGATTAGAATATTTTCACCCTTTTTGAGTATCTCAGATACTCCCCCTCCTTTAACAATACATTCACCATTTGTGCAAAAATAGATTATAAAGCTTTCGAAGGAGTAACTCTCTTTATAAGAATGATTTGAAATATCTAATCTTTTGATTTTAAAGTATGGGTTCTCTATTGTCCCATCCTTTGATATAAGAGTAACAGGGTCGGTTTTAGTGTAATCTATACAATCAATTGCAAGATCAAGATGCATCTCTCGGGCTGTCTTTGGATTGTGCTCCCTGCCCCAGTCGTATACCCTGTAAGTCACGTCTGAGACCTGCTGGACCTCAGCTACAAGTATTCCCCCTGTAGCCGCATGCAGTGTCCCAGGCTTAATATATATTAGATCTCCAATTTCCGGTTTAACAATATTGAGGGCATCATCTATTGTCTCATTCTTGCACTTGTCATAGAACTCTCTGGCACTCAACTCCCTGTTTAGTCCAAGATAGATCTTTGCATCAGCAGAGGTGCCAAGAATGTACCAACACTCTGTCTTGCCGTAACTATTGTGCCTCTCCATTGCGGTGGCATCATCCGGATGTATCTGTAGAGAAAGATTATCACGTATATCAAGAATCTTAATCAAGAGAGGAAATTCATTCCCGTATCTCTCATAAATAGAGTCACCTACAAGCTCTCCAAGGTAAATTTCTACCAGATCGTTAAGATCGTTCCCGGCAAGAAATCCATTGGAAACCAGCGATACATCATCCTGAACTCCGCTTATCTCCCAGCTCTCTCCTATAGGGTTTACACTATCGCTCTCCCTGCCCATCTCCAGTATTATCGAATCTCCTCCCCAGACTCTCTCTTTTAGTATAGGGGTGAACTTAAGCGGGTATAACTTTTCCATAATTTTTGTCCATTATATAGATAGTAGCAAGTATAAAGATAAGTGAAAAAAGGTAGACCGGAAAATAAAATCCTTCCGGAATAATATCAATAAAACCATAATTGGCAGGTAGTTGAGGAAACAGTACTGTTATAGTATATGAGAAGCCATTGTTAATAAAGTGGATGAATATTGCACTCCACAATGAGCCGCTCCTCCAATATATCCATCCTATAAGTAACCCAATCATAAATGCCGGGATTGCCTGCCATGGATTCATATGCATAACACCAAACATAACAGAAGACCAAACAATTGCCTTTAAAGGTGTTGTATGCTTTAGAAGGGATCTTAAGATTACCCCCCTACACAATATCTCCTCAAGAAGAGGGGCAAAGATCACAACAGAGATAAAACTGATTATCTTGTTCTCATTGATCTGTACAAGAAGAGTCTCCAAAAAATCCGGAACACCCATCCATTTACTAAGTGGTTCGGTTATTAGGTTGAATGCAAAAACAAGAGGCACAAGCAGCATAAATGTCTTAATAACACCAAGCTTTCCAAAATCAGGTTTGTTGAATGGAGCAGACTCCCTAATTGTCGCTTCATCTGCCTTAACCCTCCTCTCATCTTTAGTAACACAAAGGTGGATATAGATTGCAGCAGGAATAAAAATAAGAGGATATGTAACGATCTCTATCCCTCCGGAGAGAGCGGGAAAGAGGTGTAAAAGCAACAGATTCACAATTAAGGCAGTGAGTCCGCCGGCAACAGTAAGCAGCAGGAGTACAATTACCCAGCTTTGAAGAAGATCCGGGAGGAAATATGAGTATCTCTTAAACATATCTTAATCGGTTGCAACCTGTGCACGAAAGAGAGGTGAAGGGTAAAACGACTCTTTATGAAGAAGCTCTAATCGCTCAATCACAGACACTCTGTCATCTTTAAAAGTAACTCCAAACCATAAATCCGGAGTGTGCAGTACTCTGCATTGGGCATATTTCTCTTCTATTAATTTATTGACAACAAATGGTATATAGAATTCAGATTTCATATCGTCCCCGTTTTGGGTAAGGAAATTTGAAAAAAGTCTCCACCCCTCATCGAATAAATCTGGTGTAAAGCCCCACATATTCATAGAGACAGGGCTGTTTTGGTCAATTAAGACAATTTTACCTGAGCTATTTTCGCCTGTAATAGTATCTCCATCTCTTTTTATTGAGTGATGCTCCTCCACTGATGTAAGTAACCCATCTTTATCAACTGTGCAAACGCCTCTGGATACAGAGCCGGATTCGGATAGTGTGTTGCCTGTGCAGAAACCTACCATAGAGAAAGAGCCACTCTTTCCGACGGAGTTTGTAAGGTAGTCGGCAATAACGGCGAATGAGTTCCGGCCATAGTAATCGTCTGCATTTATTACTGCAAAAGGTGTATCAATCACTTTGTGAGCAACAAGAACGGCATGACCGGTACCCCACGGCTTTTCACGCATAGGATTAAGGGTAAAACCTTCCGGAATAAGATCCAGCTCCTGTTCTACAAAAGCTATTTCTATAAGATTACCATATTTCTCTCTCACTCTTCTCTCGAAATCTTCCCGGAAAAATCTTCTGACCACAAAAACAATCTTGCCAAACCCTGCACTTACAGCGTCATATACAGAATAATCCATTATTGTCTCTCCGTTGGGTCCAACTCCGTCCAGCTGTTTAAGTCCTCCGTATCTGCTCCCCATTCCGGCAGCAAGTATTAGTAATGCAGGTTTGATCATCTCTAAGTATCTTAATTAAAGTTTAAAGAACAAAATTATTATTAATTTTGTAAAAAATTGAAGTTTTGAGA
>JAUYTB010000198.1 GCA_030695305.1 Bacteroidales bacterium | reverse complement strand
GATATGTTGGGTTATTTGGCTCCTCCTCTATGGTTATCTTGCTCATTTTGTACGCCTTCTTAAGATCTTTTCCATCTAACCCCAGGAAATATGCATAGTTATTGAGAGCCGGGAGATGGCGTGGCTCCTTTTTGATTGTCTTTCTGTAATAACGATATGCCTCTTTTTTATTGCCGGCTCTGTAGTTGATGTCTCCTATGGTAACCAGTGTATTTACAGTTGTTGTGCTGTCTCTTTTTGAGTATTTAAGTATCTCTTTGAATGTAGCTATTGAGGAGTCCAGTCTCCCTAACTGAAGTTGGGCTATCCCCTTGAATTGCATAAAGTCTGTATCGTTACGGAACACTTTAAGGGCCTCTTCACTCTTTCTCTCCATGGGTTCCCACATTCCAAGGTAGTAGATAAGCGAGAGGTACTGTCTGTGTGCCTCTTTAGAATTTGGGTATCTCGTCAGATTCTCCAGCAACACCTCTAACGCCTCTCCGCTTCTATCGCTCTGGACCAGAAAGAGGGCGTGGGTATAAGCTATACTGCTATCTTCCGGATGAGCAGTATACATATTGGTCATCATAGTATCTATTTGAGGAAGAAAGGTTTGAACAAAGCGGGTATTTGTAAGAATCTGCTTCATATAGCTGATCTTCATAAATGGATCTATATCTATGTTTGCCAAAAATGGATACATACGTTCGAAATAGAGGTCAAAATGGCCTTTGACCCTGTTAACCTCGGCCAAACCAAAGCTTGCCGGCACATAGTCGGGAGCCAGAGTGAGTGCCTTGGTATAGTATCTCTCTGCCAGCGAGTCATTCTGCATAGCTGCATAGTTGTCTCCTATTATTGTGGCTGTCCTTGGTGTACCAAAATCCCGGTCAAAATCTACAAGGTATGTAAATGCCTCATCCTGTTTTCCGTCAAAGATCATAAGGTTATACCGTGTAAGACCGGTTCCTTCGTTAACACCAACCGATCTCTCAATATCTTCCAATACCTCTTTTGCTTTGGAGTACTCTTTTGAATCTATATACAGCTCTATAAGTGCATCGTAGAGTTCGCTCTGGCCGGGGTGCTCCTCCCTAAGCTCGTTGTAAAGAGTAACAGCTTTGGAAATTTTTCCCAAGTGGGTGTATATAGATGCCAATTGCTGTTTGTACCAGCTGTTTGAGGGGTCTCTTTTGATTGCCTTGAGCATCGCCTCCTCTGCTTTGCCAATCTCCCCCCTCCTTAAATGAATGACTGCAATATAGTAGTGGGCGGCATCATTTGAGGGGTCCCTTAATGTAATCTCACGAAATTGTTTTTCTGCAAGTGCTGTGTTGCCAAGATTGTAATTTTTAAGGGCTTCCAGGTATGATGCTTGGTTTACGGTTATTTGCGGTTGAGCATTCAATTGCACGTAACATATTGAAGATAAGAGAAAAAGTATTAGGATTGCGGAGAGTGATTGAAATTTGACCTTAATTGGAAGTGACATTGTATCGGGTATTATGGTATTACAAAGTTAATTAAATTCCTACCTTTGCAAATATCAATCCAATTGTTCTATGGGTTGTTGAAATCTTTTTATTGTTGGTGCAGCGAAATATTACTATTTTGCATCTTATAAATACTGTGAATGATAACTTCAAATAGGGATATTCTCGACGAGAAGGAGTTGTTACGTGCCTGCGCAAAACAGGACTCCCGGGCACAACGCACTCTTTATGAGTTGTACTCTCCAAAAATGCTTACTGTATGTATGCGGTATGTAGGTGACAGGGAGCGCGCAAGGGATGTGCTACACGATGGTTTCATCACAGTATTTGAAAAAATTGACAGTTATAACGGGAGTGGCTCGTTCGAAGGGTGGTTGAGAAGGATATTTGCCAACACATCACTTATGTATCTTCGTAAAGGAGATGTCCTCAAATTTACAGAGGAGCTGAGTGATGTATCAAAAGAGTATTCGGTTGAGAATACTGTAATGGGAAATATCACATCAAAAGAGTTACTGCGGCTGATTGCCTCCATGCCGGATGGATTCCGGGCAGTCTTTAACATGTATGCCATTGAGGGGTATAGTCACCTTGAGATAGCAAAGGTGCTGGGGATAACAGAGGGTAGTTCCAGATCGCAGCTAAGCAGGGCAAGACACTGGCTTCAGGAGAGGCTTCAGGATATAAGGTAAGTAAAGAGAGATTAATAAAGATATATAAGGCAAAATAAAGGGATAATGGATAACAGAGAGTTTGATAAGAGAATAAAAGAGTTGCTGGACGGCCATCTGGAGATGCCGGATAGTGGCTCTTGGGATCTTATCGCCTCATCCATGGCGAAGAGAAAAAGGGCAACTCTGCTTTTTAGAAGGAGAGCAATTATTACTACCGTTGCCGTTGCCGCTTCACTCACCCTGCTTCTCTTTATTGACGGGGGGGTGACCACCTCACCGGATTCAAAGAGAGTTACAGAAGATCTTCTCACACAGAGTGTCACCACGCCTGTACAGAGTGAGAGTACAAATTTACAGAGTGAAACCAAACCGTCACAGAGCGAAACCACATCTTCGCAGAGTGTTCTCTTGCCATCTCACAGCGCTGCCAAACCGGCGCATAGCGTAACCAAGCCAATACAGGTTGTTACCAAACCGGCACAGAGCGAGACCCCAATAGCAGTGGCACAGAAAGATCTCTCTGTAGATGTTGTTGAGAAGGTTAAGATAGCAGAGGAGAGTAAGATTGTTGCAGAGGAGAGTAAGATTGCTACCGGGGAGAGTAAAACTGTTGCAAATGAGACTAAGACAGCAACAAGAAGATCGCACTATATTTTTGAGGATGATTACCGTTCACGATCCAAAAGAAGAGAGAGGCCATCTATAGCAGCCTCTACAAACCTATCTCCATCTACAGGCAGCAACACGGTGTCACTTATGGCTATGAGCCAGGCAGAGAGCGGATATGTTATGAGCAGTGTAGTCTCTACAATACAAAAGGCATATGTTCCTCAGGAGGTTATATCCAATACAAAATTCCTTATGCCGGTATCATTAGGGGTTCAGGCACAACTACCTCTTACAACATCATTATCGGTTGCGGCGGGTGTAAACTATACTCTGCTCTTTTCGCACTATGATGCTATCTCAAGGGATGCAACAAGGGAGACACAACAGACTCTTCACTATATAGGAGTTCCGGTTAATTTATACTATAATCTCTTTAATAATGAGAGTTTGCGTGTATATCTATCTTCCGGTTTCGCTTTAGAGAAGGGGCTCTATGCAGATTATAAAGTGTTTGAGAGTGGTATCAAAAAAACATACGGAAACTCGATATCAGGTGTGCAGTGGTCTCTTAACGGAGGTGTTGGTGCCGAATTTATGGTAAACAACTCTGCAGGTATGTATTTTGACCCCTCCATTGCCTATTATTTCGATAATAATCAGCCATTAAGTATTCGCACGGCACAACCACTTCAATTTAAATTTGAATTGGGATTCAGGTTCCGTCTTTAAAGCTCTTTTTTAATAACTATCTTTACAAACAAAAAAAGAGTTGACAAAGGTTGCCGTAGTTATATTAAACTGGAATGGCAAGCACTATCTGGAAAGATTTCTTCATGTGCTTGTTAAACACACAAAATTAGAGGGTGCAGAGATAATCATTGCCGATAATGGCTCTGATGATGGTTCTCAATTGTGGATAAAAAATCGGTTTCCGGATATAAGAGTTATTGAGTTTGAGAGTAATTTAGGTTTTACAGGAGGCTATAACAGAGCTCTTGAACAGATAGATGCCGAATACTTCCTTCTTTTAAACTCTGATGTTGAGGTAACTCCCGGCTGGCTTACAATTTTGTACAATGCAATGGAGAGCAATCCGGAAGTGGGGATATGTATGCCCAAGATCAAGTCTGCATTCGAAAGAGATTATTTTGAGTATGCCGGAGCATGCGGCGGTTTTATAGATATACTCGGCTTCCCATTTTGCCGTGGAAGGATATTGTCTTATATAGAGAAGGATACTGCTCAATATAACAGGGACAGAGAGATCTTTTGGGCCTCCGGTGCGGCATTTATGATAAGATCTTCTATATACCGGGAGCTTGGCGGTTTTGACGAAGCTTTCTTCGCACATATGGAGGAGATAGATCTTTGCTGGCGTGCCAAGCTTAAAGGATGGCAGGTATGGGTCTATCCGGACTCTGTGGTTTATCATGTTGGAGGCGGAACTTTACCAAACAACTCTCCAAAAAAACTCTACTATAACTACCGGAATAATCTCCTGATGCTTTATAAGAATTTGCCTCCCAGGAGTTTATATATAGTTCTTATAATGAGAATGATTATGGACGGGGCATCTGCCCTTCTATATCTTGTACAAGGCAAAAGAGATTTCTTTAAAACTGTAATGGATGCACATCATGACTTCCTTAAAATGAAGTCAACTATTAAAAGAGAACACCCTTTTGTCAAGAGAGAGTTATCCGGCATCTACAGAGGCAGCATCGTACTCTCATTCTTCTTCTCCCTTATGAAACTAAAGTTTGTAGACCTTGGCAAGGGTTGAGGACCTTGCATCCGTTTGTGGTTAGAGAATATCTGTAACCTTCTCTAATCTTGTTCCTCTGGACCCCTTGATGAGAATTGCCATATTCGCAGGTCTGTTTTGCAAAAGGTACTCCCTCATATCCGAAGAGGTTTCGAAAAAGAGAGCTTTAGACTTATAGAAGTTGTCACCCTTGGCCGCTTTTTCAAACTCTGTTCCGGCAAAAAGTATCATTGAGCAATCTATGCCGGAGACTATATCCAGAATCTCCCTGTGCTCTCGCTGCGAATCCTCTCCAAGTTCCAGCATATCACCTAAGATAAGCCCCTTAGAAGGGAATTTCATCTGTATGAAATTCTCAAGTGCGGCTCTCATACTTGTAGGATTTGCGTTGTATGCATCTACCAACAGAGTGTTTGAGTGCCCCTTCATAAGCTGAGAGCGGTTATTGGAGGGGATATAGTTCTCTATTGCTACAATTGATTGTTCGGGATCAGTACCTAAAAGGGTTCCAACTGCAAGAGCTGCAAGAATATTGTCTGTATTATAGCTCCCAATGAGATGGGTGGAGATAATCCTACCGGTGGGTAGATTAAGAGTAAGGTAAGGTTTATCTGCAGATGGATCCTCTATCCTGACACTCATGGCAGATACACCGTAAGGGGTGGTTATCAATCCAACTCTTTGTGAGATCATCTCCTGAAGATGATGGTTGTCTGTATTGTAAAGAGCTCTTCCTCCGCGTTTTAAAAGAGCATCGTAAAGCTCACCCTTTGTCTTTTTAACACCATCAAAAGAGCCAAATCCTAAAAGATGCGCCTTGCCAACGTTTGTGATAAGCCCAATATCCGGAAGTGCTATATTGCATAGTGCCTCTATTTCGCCCGGTCCGCTGGCCCCCATCTCAATCACTGCAATATCTGTATCCTCCTTTAGCTTCAAAAGTGTAAGAGGAACGCCAATATGATTATTGAGATTGCCGGTTGTAGAGATTACATTGTATTTGGTAGAGAGGACAAGTGTTATAAGCTCTTTAGTGGTGGTCTTGCCATTTGATCCGGTAAGGGCAAAGAGAGGCAACCCCAGCCACTCTCTGTGGTATCTGGCCAGTTGTTGAAGCGTAGTCAGAGAGTCGGGTACGTTTATGATCTTCTCTCCCTTAATTTCACTGTTGTCGCAAACTGCATACGCTGCGCCCTCTTTTAGGGCATCATGTACATAGTTGTTTCCGTCAAAATTATCACCTTTGAGTGCAAAAAATATGCTCCCTTGTGTTATGGCTCTGCTATCGGTTGTAACTCCGGCAGATTCAATAAATAGTTTATGCAGATCTTTAATATTCATACTCTCTATTTTTTTCCTGTAGATCCAAATCCACCCTCGCCTCGTTCACTCTCTTCCAGCTCTTTTACCTCCTTCCAGTCAACTCTCTCAAACTTTCCTACAACCATCTGCGCAACTCTCTCTCCAGGGTTAAGGGTAAAGTCACAGTCGGAGAGGTTTACCAAGATGATTTTTATCTCTCCCCTGTAATCCGGATCTATTGTTCCGGGGCTGTTTACCAGTCCAATCCCGTGCTTGATGGCAAGTCCGCTTCTGGGTCTGATTTGAGCTTCATAACCATCCGGGAGTTCAATATGGAGTCCGGTCGGGACCAGTATACGCCGCAGGGGTGCAATTACTATGCTCTCGGTGATGTTTGCTCTTAAATCCATACCTGCAGAGTGAATTGTCGCATATTGGGGCAGTTCAAATCGGGATTTGTTTAGAATTTTAATTTCCATACAGATATCTTTTCAATTTTTAGATATAATGCTATATATAAGATAATCAGAAGTGTATTGAGGGTATAACGAACTATAATATGGCTATCGCTATAGATATATGAGATTAGATATAGAGCGATACCCGCAGCAATAAAGGTGCCGATTTTACTCCATCTGTAGGGGATCGGGTAGTAGCGGCTGCCTAATGTTATGCTTATAATGAACATTGTGAGATAGCTGAGAAGGTGACCCCATGCTGCTGCATGGTATGAGAATAGTGGCATAAACTTAATGTTGACAAAAAGGGTAACCGCGAGCCCTGCCATGGTTATATAGATTGCGAAGTTTGTCTTTCCGGAGAGTTTGTACCACATAGATACATTAAAGTTCATCCCCAGGATCACATATGCCATGAGCATGACCGGTACTATATCTTTCCCTGCCTGAAATTCGCTTCCAATGATTAGTGATATTATGTCCAGATATAGTAGCACAGAGAGGAATATCAACATACAAAAGGCAGTAAAATGCTCCATAACAGAGGCGTAAAGCTCTTTTGACCTCTCCTCTTTTACCCTGGAGAAGAAGAATGGTTCGGCGGCAAAGCGGAACATCTGAATAAAGAGCATCATTATGGTTGCAAACTTTACCCATGCACCGAAAATTCCAAGGTCAGACTCCCAGATATTGCCGGCTGGAGAGAAGAAGCGGAACATAATTCTGTCTACAAAGTCATTTAGAATTCCGGGTAGTCCGGCAATCATTAACGGAAGAGAGTATAGCATCATCTCTCTCCAGAGTTTCCTGTTGAATGTGAGTTTAATACGTATAAGATCGGGGATAAAGAGAGTAATGGATACTATACAGCTTAGGAAGATTGCAAAGATAATGTAGTTAAAATCCGGTGTGGCAGATATAAAGTTCAAAAGGTATGTCTCAGGGTTAGAGGAGATATATGCCGGAGCTCCAAAGAAGAGCAGAAAGTTGAAGATGGTCTCGGAGAGAATCTTTATGGTTTTGAATGTTGCAAACTTGAGTGCCTTGTGTTCGAAGCGAAGTTTGGCAAAGAGAATTGATGTGAATGAGTCTATTGCAAGGATGCTTCCAACAAACAGGATAACACCGGAGTAATCTACAGCTGCGGTCGCTGTTGTGCTTCCTAAAGAGTAGAAGGCAGAGATTTGGCCGGAGAAGATAACTACAAATACAAAAAAGATTGCAGAGAGTGCTCCTGTGGTAATAAGTGCGTTGGAAAAAACGGTATTGGGCTTATGGTGTTTATTGGCGAAGTTAAAGCAGCCGGTCTCCAAACCGAGTGTGAGAATAACCTGCAGAATGGCTATATATGCCAGGAAGTCTACCGCTATGCCATAACTGCCGGTAGATAGCATCCGGGTGTAGATTGGGACAAAGATAAAATTAATCACTCTGGCAAGTATGGTGCTCAGTCCATATACTGCGGTCTCGCCGGCAAGTTTTTTGAGAGGGTTCATGCTTCTCCTGGATAATCGTTTATTGTCAGTTTGCCAGTGCCTTAGGTTTGAATATCAGGAATCCTATATTTAGTTGAGGATACCATTTCACTTGTGACTTCTGGTAGTAGGTTGCCGAAAGTGAGACAGGCCCGACCGGTGATTGCCAGACTGCTGCTACATTTCCCATAAAGGCTCCTCGAGGAAATATTCCGGTAAACTTTGCAACTCCTTCGCTGTTCTCTATAAGCTGTCGGTATGCCTGAAAGTAAGCTGCTTGTAACTGTACAGAGAATGAGTAGGATAGTTTTATTATTGGTGTTACTGCCACTCCTGCATATGAGGGGGCGCGGTAGCCATTGAGCAGAAGTGTTTTGCTGTGAGGATTAGGAGTAAAGGCAGGCATATAGAGCAGCGTAGAGATATGATCTCCCATATAAGTTCTGTTGGAGAAAGAGATATCTGCCAAAACCCCGATTGATATAAGAGAGCTTATATGGTAGTATTGTTCGGAGTATAGACGGGCAGAGTAGGAGTAGTGTTTGCTCTTTTTAATCTCTGTGCGTGTAGGAGATGTGCTCCCGGGTCTGTGCTCTTCTGATACTATGCTATATCTTACAGAGAACTTCTGTTTCTTACCCTCTGTTGGATATAGTTTGTAGTTTGTGGTGTTTCTTTCTATTGTAGCTCCCGGAGAGAAGTATGTAAAGTTGGTCATATCCGGAATGTCATATGTTGTGTAGTTGTCTGTCTGATAATACTCATAAAGGTTCCGGCCGGTGTTGATAAACAGCTTGGCAAGCAGATTCCTCTCTATACTTATAGGGGTGCCGGCACTTAATGTCAAAAAGAGTTCGGACTCCTGGATATTACTTGGGACTCTGTTGGCAAAAAATTCGGTCTGTCCGCCGGCAAAGTAATCGAACCGATGAAGTGTCATTTGGGCTTCATAGAACCATAAAGGATTGACACCTATGTCCTGACGTAACATAAGATTGAGGCCGGAGTAGTATCTTCCCATGTTAATGTCGGCTGTTGCTCTCCATGGGTTTTTTGAAAACTGGTTATATTGAAAACCGAGATACCCCTGATTAAGCGAAGAGGATGATATGTTTCCGCCAATGGATAACTTCATTGGGCTCTGTTTTGTAACCCGCAGATAGAGATCAAAAAGTGAATCACTGCGCATGACCCCCTCAGGATATATTGTGTTTATATTCTCTGTTGCAACAACCCGGTAGAACCCACGCTTTAGCTGGTCAAAATTAAAGATATTATCTGAGTTGTTTTTTATTGTCCTCTTTATAAAGTCTTTTTCACTGCTATTGAGGTTGTCTCCAAGGATAATGACATCTTTGAATAGCAGGGGGAGAGTTTTAACACGAAAATCCATTCTCTTTTGAGTGATTTCACTCTCTGTAACCCGTCTCTCAATTTTGCTCTTTAGTCCGGTAATAAATTTCTGAGTCTCTGTGTACCCTATCTTCATAATATCATCTACCCGGTGGAAATCCATAATTCCTACGCCGGGCAGATTTATATCTATAAGTACTCCTCTCTCCTCTGGAATGGAGTAGTTGGTCTCTACTGTGAGCATATTGCCTATCTGGCTAATAATGTCTTCGGTATCGGGTTCAAGAACATTACTTGAACATTTGGATCCTATAATAAAATCGGGATCAAAATCCTTTATCATAACATCCCATGGAAAATTATTGTAGAACCCGCCGTCGAAGAGAAGGATCGAGTCAATAATTATGGGTTTAAAGAGAAATGGATAGGTCATTGAAGCTCTGACAGCAGATCCCAGATTCCCTTTTCGAAGAACATGCGGCCTTTTGTTTGCTATATCTGCAGCTACACATCTGTAAGGTACCATCAGATTATTAAAGTCGTAATTAATTGCCGCAGAAGATGATGCGAAAAGCTGTAGGACAGCGAGATCCATTGGATATGGTGCAACAAGACTTGTGGGTAGTTTTATTCCTATTCTGTTCATATTATCCCGCCTGATAGGCACTCCCAGCATCTCTGCCGTAAACTCCCTCCTGTATATATAGGTTGCATAACCCTTCTCAAACTCACCTTTGTACCAGGAGTTGAATTCGGGAGAGCGAAACATTATAAGCATCTCATCCGGAGTTATACCGATGGAGTAGAGTGCTGCAATAATGGCTCCCATAGATGTGCCGGCTATATAGTCAATAGGGATATTATTCTCTTCCAGAGCTTTTATCACTCCGATATGCGACAGCCCTTTTGCTCCTCCTCCGCTTAATACCAAACCGACGCTCTGTGCCGTTACAGAATGTGATACAGAAACAAGCAATAGTAGTAACAAATATTTTTTAATTTGCATATTCACAGCAATTGAGGTAATTTTGTGATGCCTTGCAAAGGTACATAAAAAATAGAATTTTAAAGATGAAAGCGAATTTTTTTAAATTATTGTTAATCATTCCTTTAGTTGTTTTTTCTTGCAAAGGAAAGCAGGGAGAAGTTCAACAGGAGGATATCACAAAATCTGAGGATACACTTGCTATGCAGACTAATCTTATCTTTAATCCGGCCGACCTTTCGGAGGAGCCGGTTTTTGACATTGTAACCAATGTTGGTACTATCAGAATCAAGCTTTACAAAGAGACTCCCCTGCACAGGGATAATTTTGTTAAACTTGCGTCGGAGAATTTCTATACAGGAATTCGTTTCCACAGAGTTATAAAAGGCTTTATGATTCAGACAGGTGACCCGTTGTCTAAGGATATGGCAAATGAGGCACAATTTGGAACAGGTGGTCCGGGTTACACCGTGCCTGCCGAGATTCTTCCTCAGTTTAAACATATTAAGGGTGCTGTTGCGGCTGCCAGAAGGGGAGATGCAGGTAATCCGATGAGAGAATCTTCCGGTTCTCAGTTTTATATTGTAGAGGACCCTGCAACTTGTGCTCAGCTTGACGGTGCTTATACTATATTTGGTGAGACCATTTCTGGATTTGAGGTGATTGACGCAATTGCGGCAACTACTACAAACTATGCAGACAGACCGGCTACAGAGATAATAATCAAGTCGGTTACTCCGGTTCTCTAGCTCTTTTAGGGCTTTAGCCATCTTTTTGACGGCTTTTCCCTGGTTGGGAGAGATAGATATTAAGAGAGATGAGTGGTTATCCCATCATCTCTTTTACTTTTTTAGCCATTCTGGAGGCAAAGACAAAATCATTCAACTCCTCGCAATCGGATGTAAGAATGTTCTCTTTATCACCTTGCCAAATGAGCTTCCCAAGATGTATAAAGCCCACACTATCACCTATCTCCATCACTGAGTTCATGTCGTGAGTGTTTATGATGGTGGTCATGTTATACTCTTTTGTTATTTCGGATATGAGCTGATCTATAAGGATTGAAGTTTGAGGATCCAGACCTGAGTTTGGCTCATCGCAAAAGAGGTACTTTGGATTGAGTGCTATTGCTCTGGCAATTCCAACCCTTTTTTGCATTCCTCCGCTCAATTCATTGGGGAAAAGCGAGTTGACATTTTTAAGATTTACCCTTTTAAGGCAAAAATTTACTCTATCTATCTTCTCCTCTTCGCTCCATTCTGTAAAGAAGTCCATTGGGAATCTTACATTCTCCTCTACTGTGGCAAAATCAAACAGGGCACTTCCCTGAAACAGCATACCAATCTCTTTGCGTATATCTTTCTTTTCATTAAAAGAGAGGGTATTGAACTGTATTTTATCGTACCATATCTCACCTGAATCGGGTTCATGAAGACCTACGATTGATTTTAAGAGTACTGTCTTTCCGGATCCGCTGGCTCCAATAATCAAAGAGCACTCTCCCGGTTTGTATTTAAACGAGATATCGTTCAAAACCTGCTTCTCTCCAAAAAACTTATTCAACAGCTTAACTTGTATCATCTTTTTTAATTGAGCATTAGTTGTGTAATAATTAGGTTGGCAAGCAGTATTGCAACACTGCTGGTTACAATTGCTTTGGTGCTTGAGCGACCTACTCCCAAAGATCCTCCTGAGGCATAATAGCCGTAATAAGAAGATATACTTGTAATTATAAAGCTGAAAACAGACATCTTAATCATACTGTAGACGATATAATAGAAGCGAAAGGCATATTGAAGCCCCTCTGAGTACTGGCTTAATGTAATAATACCTGTAAATGAGATTATCATTGCGCCTCCCAAAAGACCTAGCATAAAGCTCATAAGCATAAGCAGAGGGTTGAAGATTGTTGCAGCGGCAATTTTAGGTAAGATAAGATAGTTTGCAGAGTTGATCCCCATCATCTCCATAGCATCTATCTGTTCGCTGATTCTCATACTTCCAATCTCGGACGAGATGTTTGAGCCCACTTTACCGGCCAAAATAAGTGCAACCATGGTTGAGCAAAATTCGAGAACCAGACTCTCTCTTGCCATGTATCCCACATACATTTTGGGAATAAGCGGGTTCTCAATGTTATATGCTGTCTGAATAACTATTACTGCTCCTATGAATATAGAGATCACTGCAATAATCGGTATAGAATTTAGAACAAGTTTTTCTATATCTGTAAAGAATTGTTTACGGAAGATCTTCCACTTGTCCGGTTTGGTGAATACTACCTTCATAAGATAATAGTACTGCCCAAGCTGTTCGAGAGACTTTTTCATTTATTTGACTAATTTTGCACAAATTTACAAATGATTTGACGATTCTCTACCATACTTTGCTTCACCTTTATCTACTGGGCTCCGGTTTGCTGGGATTTTTCTCTCCAAAAGCAGCTCTTTTTTACAAAGGACGCAAAGGGCTCTTAAGGCATATCGGTAAGCAGATGACTCTCTCCGGATCTGGCAAATCGGATTCCGGTGCAGCTTTTGTCTCTGGAAAATCTTGCCAATCAAGGATTTGGGTGCACTGTGCATCTGTAGGCGAATTTGAACAGGCAAGACCTGTAATTGAGAAACTAAGAGAGAGAGAGCCGGCCTGTACCATAATACTCACCTTCTTCTCGCCAAGCGGTTATGAGTTGAGAAAGGGTTACCCCCTTGCCAATCATGTCTTCTATCTTCCAATGGATACGGCGGTAAATGCTTCCAGATTCTTAGACCTCATCCAACCCACAGTTGCAATCTTTGTGAAGTATGAGTTTTGGAGAAACTATATTGCAGAGCTCAATAGGAGATCTGTCCCATTATATCTGGTCTCAGCCCTATTCCGGGAATCTCAGCCGTTTTTCCGATGGTGGGGTTCTGGTTTCAGGGAGATGCTTCGCTCATTCACTCATCTTTTTGTTCAGGATAACGACTCCTTGATGCTCTTAAAAAGCATTGGAATAGAGAGTGTGACTGCCTGTGGAGATACACGTTTTGATAGAGTAAGTGAGATTGCTGAGCATAGTAAACCTATTCCCTCTCTTGAGATCTTCTCGGGTGGCTCGCTCTGTTGTGTGGCCGGAAGTACCTGGCCTGCCGATGAATCTCTTTTGCTAAGAACCTATCTGCCTATAATAAAGGAGGGGCTATCCCAAAATCCTGTAAAAAAACTTATTATTGCTCCGCATGAGGTAGATGAGGCACACATTGCCAAGTTGATAAGAGAGCTAGGGGATACTCCTTATATTAGATATTCAAAAGTTAAAGATCTTCTGAAAAGTTCTGACTCAGAAAGTCATGACTCAGAAAGTTGTGACTATCAATTTAGTGAAGATGTAAAGAGATCTTTGGAAGTTGCATCTGTCTTTATTATTGATACTGTGGGAATACTCTCATCTGCATATCGTTATGGAAGCTTTGCCTATATCGGCGGGGGGTTTGGTGCCGGGATTCATAACACTCTAGAGCCGGCAACTTTTGGCCTGCCGATAATCTTTGGTCCCCGTTATACGAAATTTCGTGAGGCAAAAGAGCTCCTTACTCTGGGGGGTGCATACTGTGTAGAGAGTGAGAGCGAAATCTCTCAGATCCTTTATAAGTTAATAGATAATAGTGCTTTCCGTAAAGAAAGTTCTGTAATTTGTTCGGATTATGTAAACAAAAACAGAGGAGCAACCGAGGTTATTCTTAACTCAATTGCTCCCCTTAATACCTAACACTCTCAAGAAAATTTATATTTCAATTTTGGGAATAGGATTTCTGTATCAGAATCTGACTCTAACTCCGGCACCAAGATTTCTTCCTGCTCCCCAGAATCCGCGAAATGTCTCAATTGTATGATCGTATCCATCTCTACCTCTCTCAATATATTGAGTGTTAAATAGGTTGTGGATGTTTGCATAGAAAGTTGTATTAAAATTGCCAATCGCACGGGTCCAGGTTACCCCTATACTTGTAAGTGAATAGTCGGGGAGACGAAATGGATTGGCTCTGTCTTGCGCACTTTGTCTCTCTTTGGGGTCAAAATCTGCATACATCCTCCCGTTGAAGCGCCAATCTGCATTAATTGTCAACCCTTTTCCGGCACTGAATTGGGCAAATGCTGCCAATTGGGTCTGTGGGGCATCTCCAACCGGAAGTCCGTTGCTGTATACGTTGATTACATCTTTGATAACTCCGGAGTATTCGTCGTAGATATTTGCAGATACATCGTTTTTCCATCTCCAGTTTGCAAATGAGGCGTATGCAGATAGGTTAAGGGCTCTAACAGGGTTGTATGTTGCGTTTATCTCTACTCCGTAGTGAAGTGCATCCAGACCGCGTATAAGATACCTTAGTGTTGTGTTGTCGGGCTGTATATAGGGGTTGGAGATTATGCTTTTGTTCTGCCAAAGAGCATAGTAGAAGGTAAACTCTATAGATCCTCTTTGGAATAGATGACGGAGGCCCGTTTCGGCCAGAGTGTTCTTCTCATTTCTTACATCTTCGGTAATATTATTGTTTCCGGAGGAGAAGAAGAGTTCGTTGTAGGGTACTCTGCTGTAGTATGCGGCGTTGATATAGAAGGATGTGGCTGTTCCTGTTTTGCGGTTGGCGCCTGCTTTTACGCTATAGCCTTGTGCAGATGCTGTCTCGCTGTATATGTTGTTAGTATAGTTATACTTATCCCATCTCTGATTTGTACTGCCCATCAAGGATGTACCTAGACGTATATCCCAAAGTTTATCCTTATAGTTTGCTGTTGAGTATAAGGTAAGGTGGTTTATAACCTTGCCGTTGTTAGTCCTTACATAGTCACCGATACGTTTTATGGGATCTCTCCCTGCTACTCCTGCAAGAGATTTATTTTGATAATCTTCGTACCAGTATGTTGCACCCAAAAGATCTGTAATACGCTCTCTCTCCCAGGTTCTGTAGTTTTGATAATGGACTCCGGTGGTGAAATTCCATCCTCCTGCAGGTGTATAAGAGATGTTGCTCTTGAAACCGGTTTGGGTATGCCCGGCAAGGTAGTCACTAAGGATGTTTCTTGCCGATCCTCCCGGGAGAAGTTGGGCTGCGTCAGCTCCTGATGCAATAGTTTTGTTCTCTGCGACAATTGCTGCCCAGTCAATCAGAGGTCCGTTTTTGGAATTGGCTCCAACTGAATTGTTTGGGTACGTTTGTGCAACTGTTGTTCTATAGTCAATTATACGTTTGCCTTTTGATTCTGACCATCTTCCTCCTCCATTGCCTGTAGATAGGTAGATGCTGTTAGATATTTCTGTCTTAGCACTTGGCTTATAGAAATGGTGCAGAGTAAAATAGGGTTTGTGATAGAAGTTTTCGCTAAGATTTTTGGCCTCTCCGTTAAGATATCCCCAGTTTTTATTGTACCGGAGCCCGTAATTTGCGGTCTCTTCTGCTGAGAGTCTTGCAGATCTTTGCTGGTGTCTCTCGGGTGAGCCGAGTGCTGTAAAGAGCAGGGAATGTTTTTTGTTTATTCGTTTGCTGACGTTAAACATATATGCCCACGAGCTTACATCTGTCATATCGGGATAGCCCTCTCCCCATGTATATGATGCCATTGCAGATAGTGACCATCCTCTCTTATTCTCTCCGGTATTGAGGTTGAGAAAGCTCTTTGCCTGTCCGTAGCTTGTATAAAAGAGCCCGGTTGATGCAGATGGCTTAATATCTGTGGTCTTGGTTATTATATTAATTGTTCCTCCAACTGAGTTGTCCGACAGCATTGAGGCTCCGATACCCTTTTGCACCTGAATGGAGTGTGTAGCATCTGTGAGTCCCAACCAGTTATTCCAGAACATATTTCCGGTTACCAATCCCGATATTGGAATTCCATTTAGCAGAACTGATATGTTCTCTTGCTTGAATCCTCTAATATTAATTTTGGCATCTCCGTAACTTCCTGTCTCACTTGTAGCATAAACTCCGGGAATATCTTTTACAAGCTCCGGGAAGGTTACTCCTCCTGCTTTCCTCTCTATATCTCCTCTCTCTACCGTGGTTATCCTTAGCGGGCTTTGCCTCTCCCTCACATAAGATGCCGACAAAATAATCTCATTTAGATTGACATATGCAGTATCAATCTCAATCTTAAGAGTATCATCCATAATTGAACTACTGCCCGAATTGCTGTTGGGATTATTCGTAGCAAAATTGCTGCCCGAATTGCTGTTGGGATTATTCGTAGCAATATTGCTGCCCGGAGAATTTGCGGTTTGCTTTACCTCCTGCGCTTTTCCTTTGTCAGGAATCTCTGTTTGTAAAAGATTTTTTTGCTGTCTGATGTTGTCAGCTTGAACTGTTTTAGCACCTGAAGTACTCATAATGAGGGTAATGCATAGCATTAATGCCCCATTCAAAGGGAATGTCTCTCTTTTTTTCATAATAATCTCCTTCCTTCCAGACTTTACTGTCGGTACCGTAGTTGCAACGGTTCTGCCTTAATGGCTCGCGGACTATACCGCCGATCGGGAATTACACCCTGCCCCGAAGATTGTTTTTAAATAATGTAAATAATTTATCGCGTGCAAAAGTATAAAAATAATTTGACCTTGGCAAGGGTTGTGGACCTTGCATGCAAATGTGGACTCCAGCAGGAACGCTTCTTTTACACGTTACGGGCTTATAAACCCCTTAGCACAACGGGCAACGTCCATCCTTGAATCGCAAATTCTCACAGCAGGAACGCTTCTTTTACACGTTACGGGCTTATAAACCCTTAGCACAACGGGCAACGTCCATCCTCATC
>JAUYTB010000195.1 GCA_030695305.1 Bacteroidales bacterium | reverse complement strand
TATGAGGTTAAAATGCAATCTCTATTTGGGAACAGTCAATATATAATGAATGTTTATGCTGTTTACCGGGATATCAGAATGGTTGCTGCCCCTCCATTCGCAATAGGGAAATTCGGAGGGAATACCGATAACTACAGTTGGCCAAGACATACGGGAGATTTTGCTATTCTAAGAGTATATGCAAACAGAGATAACCAGCCGGCATCATACTCCAAGAGTAATATTCCATACAAACCCCGTCACTTTTTCCCAATATCTTTAAAAGGAGTTAAAGATGGTGATTTTGTTATGATTGCAGGTTACCCCGGCACTACAAGAGCATATATACCCTCATTTGCCCTTGAGAAGATTATTTATAGTGAAAATGTTCATAAAACAGCAATTAGAAAAGAGAAGATGAACATTCTCAATTTGGCAATAGATGAGAATCCCGATCTTAAATATCGTTATACAGCAAGATTATCATCGGTAGGTAACAGCTATCTTAGGTGGAAAGGAGAGATAATGGGAGTCACCAGAATGGATCTGGTTAATCTTAAAAGAGAGGAGGAGAGAGAGTTCAATAATTGGGTAAATGCGGACTCGGCCAGGGTTGTTAGATATGGTGGAATTCTTGAAAAGATGGAGGAGCATTATAAAGAGGTTGCAATATATAACCTTGCAGAAGCATATTTTAGTGAAGCAGGCATAAATGGTTCTGAAATCGTACCGTTTATTGGTAAGTTCGAGAAACTTGCCGCAATTTACTCATCTAAAAGAGAGAATACTAAAGCTGCAGATAATGAGGCAAAAAGATTGATTGCTTTGACCCATCAGTTTTTCAATAACTGGGATTATGAAGTTGACAGAAAGATGTTTAGAAATCTAATGTTTAGATATTATCAGAATATGCCGGAGAGATTTAAGCCGGATGCTATGGTAAAGTATATCTCTGAATACTCCGGTGATATTGAGTTACTTTCGAAGGAGGTTTTTAGTAACTCTATCTTTACCAATAAAAATAGACTTATTGAATTTCTGGAGAACAGTAAACGCGATGTAAACTCGAACATTAAAGATGATGCCCTCTATCAGCTGGCAATAGGATATTATATGGTAAATGTAAATAAAATTAACAGACAAAGATCTGCGCTGCAGTCAACCCTTGCCGATCTTAATAGTATCTATATTTCCGGCTTAATGGAGATGAATGCAGGAAAAACTCTTTTTCCAGATGCAAATAATTCACAAAGAATAAGTTATGGTAAAGTGTCCGGAGCTGATGCAGAGGATGGATTGCAGTATAACAGTATAACCACACTGGAAGGAGCCGAAGTTAAGTATCTTAACAATAAAGATGATGAAGATTTTTACTTGCCAAAAAAGATAAGAGAACTATACTCTAAAGGAGATTTTGGAAGGTATGCGGGAGAGGATGGAAAGCTGCCGGTAAACTTTTTAAGTAGCACCCACACAACAAGCGGGAGCTCAGGATCTCCTGTCTTGAATTCAAACGGAGAGTTGGTAGGTGTTAATTTTGATCGAATATGGCAGGGAGTCGCATCGGATTACAGGTTTGACAAGAACATTTCCAGATCTATAGCTGTAGATATCAGATATATTCTCTTTATTCTTGAGAAATATTCACCTTCCGGATATCTGTTTAATGAGATTGTAGTAAAATAGCTTTGCCATAGTTTGAGGTAACTAATTAATATGCTGATACATAAAAATGCCAATTTTCCAAAGTTGGAAAACTGCGTTTTATATCTATCTAATTAACTAACAGATACATCAAACTCTGGCAAAGCGCACTCTCCATTCATTTTCCCAGCAAGTCTGACAGCAGGAACGCCAATCTTCCTACGGGCTGAAATATAAACCCTTAGCACAAGTAGGGCAAACTCAGCCGCAAGTAGCGAACTTGTGAGCGGATGAGGATGGACGTTGCCCGTTGTGCAAAGGGTTTATAAGCCCGTAACGTGTAATAGTAGCGTTCCTGCTGTGAGAATCCACAAAAGGACGCAAGGTCCACAACCCTTGCCAAGGTAAAATATTTATCTATATTTGTAGGCGGTGACCCTTAAGTTAATTTTTCGGATAAACTAAATTTTCTGTTATGATAAAAAAGAGCTTGACCTCTATTCTTCTTATTTTGGGACTGGTTAGCACACTTTATGCTCAGCCTGCGTTAAAAAAATGGTCTGTTGCAATTCACGGAGGAGCAGGTGGAGCACCCTCGTCAATGACTACAGAGAGAAAAACAGAGTACGAAAAAGCTCTGTTAGAGGCAATCGCTATTGGTGAGAAGATGCTTGATAATGGGTCCACAGCACTTGATGCTGTTGAAAAAGTTGTAATATATCTCGAAAATTCACCTCTATTCAATGCAGGAAAGGGGGCGGTTAAAAGTATTGACGGTATACACGAACTTGATGCCGCAATTATGGATGGATCAAATTTAAAAGCTGGAGCAGTTGCCGGGTTGCGGGATATTAAAAACCCGATAAAAGCAGCCAGACTGGTGATGGACAGTACAGCGCATGTTCTGTTAATAGGCGAAGGAGCATCATTCTTTGCAAAGTCTATGGGTTTGGAGGTTGTAGAGAACAGCTACTTCTCAACAAAGCACAGAGAGGAGCAGATTAAAAGAATCCAGGAGAGAGAGGAGAAGGAGGATCCGCGGGGAACAGTTGGTTGCGTAGCTCTCGATATTTACGGGAATCTTGCAGCTGCAACATCTACTGGTGGTATGTCCGGTAAGAGATGGGGAAGGGTAGGAGATGTTCCGGTTATTGGAGCAGGAACATACGCAAATAACAGTACAGTAGCAATTTCTGGAACCGGTCATGGAGAGTACTGGATAAGAAGAGTTGTTGCATTTGATATCTCTGCACTTATGGAGTATAAGGGAATGACGCTTGAAAGTGCTGCAAATGAGGTTATATTTAATAAAATTACTCCTATGGGAGGATCCGGAGGAGGTATAATTGCGATTGATAAAGAGGGAAATATTGTTTTTACTTTTAATACAGGGCTAATGCATAGAGCTTGGTCAAAATCTGACGGAGAGTATGGTGTAGGAGTATTAAAGGGTGAAGAGAGAACCTTTAAAAGGCAATAGTATGAATTTTAAATATAAACCCGGACTTCTGACTAAAATCATAGTTGCAATTGCTTTAGGAATAGTATCTTCGCTCTTCTTCCCGTTATGGCTTGTAAGGTTTTTTATCACACTTAATGGTGTATTTGGGAATTTCCTCTCGTTTATTATCCCATTGCTTATTCTTGGATTGGTAGCTCCGGGTATAGCCGATTTGGGCAAAGGTGCTGGAAGATTACTTGGTATTACAGCAATGATTGCCTATGCATCAACGCTTATAGCAGGATTCTTCTCATTTTTTACAACCAAATGGGCACTTCCAATACTACTTGACCCAAATGATCTGCTTAGTGATTCCGCAGTGGATATGTCAGATGCAATCTCAAATTTTTTTACAATAGATATGCCTCCTTTGATGGGGGTTACAACGGCTCTGGTTCTTGCCTTTGTCATCGGGTTGGGTGTGGGAGCAGTTAATGGAGAGAGACTTAAAGCTGCCCTGGGAGAGTTCCGAAACATAATAATTTTAATCATCAAAGAGGTAATAATTCCATTTTTACCACTCTATATCTTTGGAATATTCCTAAAAATTGGAGCAGAAGGCCAGGTTCCGGTCATTCTTGGACTCTTCTTTAAGGTTATAATTGTGATTTTTGCGATGCACATAATATTGCTTCTGTTCCAATTCACAATAGCCGGATTAATTACCGGTAAAAATCCCTTTAAGGCCCTCTTTACTATGCTGCCTGCCTATATGACTGCACTCGGGACTCAATCTTCTGCTGCCACAATCCCTGTAACACTACTTCAGGCAAAGAAAAACGGAGTTGATGAAGAGATAGCAGACTTTGTAATACCACTGTGTGCGACAATTCACCTGGCCGGAAGCATACTCAAGATAGTGGCATGCGCATATGCAATTATGTATATGACAGGCATGAATGCAGATATATCTATATTCACTGGTTTTATCATGATGCTTGGAATAACAATGGTTGCGGCTCCCGGAGTTCCCGGAGGTGCAATAATGGCAGCCATTGCTCTTTTACAATCAATGTTAGGATTTGACGAGATGCTTACCGGGTTAATGATTGCACTCTATATCACTATGGATAGTTTTGGCACTGCTTGTAATGTTACAGGAGATGGTGCAATAGCATTGATTATTAATAAAATCTATAAAAAATCTACTTTTAAATGAAAAAAATTGCGCTTCACTGGCAAATTCTGATTGCTATTGCACTATCTATTCCGTTTGGTATTTTTTTCTACGAGTTTACCCCCTCAATAAAGTGGATTGGAGATATTTTTATAAGAGCATTAAAGATGATTGCTATTCCAATAGTATTCTCCTCATTGGTTATGGGTGTGTCAAGTCTGGGTGGTTATAAAGATTTGGGAAGACTGGCGGGAAAAACAATGGGTTTTTATGTTTTTACAACTGCAATTGCTGCCTTTATCGGAGTTCTTATTGTCAATCTTGTAAAACCCGGAATTGGGGCAGACCTTAGTCTTAGTGAGACAATAACTGACCTTGCTGTATCTAAAATGACTTTCAAAGAGCAGATAGTAAATATTGTACCACAAAATATCTTTGAAGATCTCTCTAAGGGGAATCTTCTTCCCGTAATCTTTTTTGCAATCTTCTTCGGTTTCTTTATAACAAAATCATCTAAAGAGGCGCAACTCAATCTTAGTGAACTATTTAAATCTGCATTTGAGGTCTTTATGAAGATGACGCTATTTATTGTTCGCTTTACCCCAATAGGAGTTTTTGCAATAGTCTCAAATATAGTTGCAGACCAGCAGGGAGATCCCGAAAAGTTATATAAAATTGTTAGCAGTCTGGGGCTATACACAATGGTAGTGTGGGCCGGTTGCCTAATTCATGGCGGAATAATCCTGCCCTCTCTGGTCTACTCTTTTACAAAGCTTAATCCCTATAAACACATTAAACAGATGTCATTGCCTCTTTTGACGGCATTTTCTACATGTTCATCAGGAGCAGCTTTGCCATTTACACTAAAAGAGTCACAGGAGAAGACCGGTATCTCTAACAAGATTGCCAGTTTTGTACTGCCTCTGGGTAGCACGGTAAATATGAATGGTACTGCATTGTATGAGGGTGTGACTGCAATTTTTATTGCGCAGGCATACGGAATTGACCTTACGATAGGAGCGCAGTTTGTAATAATATTAACATCGGTTCTTGCTGCCATAGGTTCGGCGGGAATTCCTATGGCAGGTCTTGTTATGATTGCTGTTGTCCTTAGTGTTGTGGGGCTTCCTCTTGAGGGAATCGGTCTTGTCTTGGCAGTTCAGCAATTGTGCGATATGATAAGAACTACAGTAAACGTATATGGAGATACTTGTGCTGCAGTTGTTGTAGCTCACTCAGAGGGAGAGAAATTAAACCTTTAATCTCCTGCCCGATTGCTCAATCATTTGCTTTATAGTATTTTTAAATGACTCGTTAGCAATGAGATCTTCAATATTCAGATGCATTCTGTATCTCCAGTAGTGCTTAGGATTTGCCGGAACATTTATTCGCTCACTGTGAGGGTCCTCTTTTCTTAAATCCGGGAATATAGAGAGCCAATCCTGAAGAGGAAGAATTGTAAGCATAGATGGAGAGTTGAGGTGCTCAACCACTACTCTTTCACATAACCAAGGTTCGCAATAAAATGGTGCTTGGTTATTATACCCTAAGATATCTCTGTAATAACTGCTGCTTAGCTCGTAATCCTCTTCCCACCAACCTCTTAGAGTGCTTGTATCATGCGTTCCTGTTGTACAAACAGAGAGATATGGATATTTGCGAGGATCTCCGAATCTCTCTCTCGGATCTTTAGGCATCCTCTGAATCTCTAGACTCATAATTCTTAATTTATCCATTGCTGCCGGAACACATGATGGGATCATCCCCAGATCCTCTCCACACACAAGCATTCCGGTGGATGAGATTAAGGATGGAAGTTTTTTCATAGCATTGTGATACCAGAAACTCTCATTTCTCTCATAGAAAAAATGATTATATACTCTATTGTAACACTCTTTTTGCCAACTATTTAAAGACTCATAAGATTTAGTAAACTGAGACGAAATTCTTGGATGAAACCTGTCATGATCACTCTTGTCCTGTAAGAAGAGAACCTCTGCACATAATGTTAGCAGCTGTTGCTTTAGTTCAATATATTCAGATTCCGGATTAGCGGTAAAATAGTTCTCTATCTCTAACTGTGTGTTAAATTCCTTCTTAAGTCTGTATGTCCCGTTAAGAGAATCTTCCAGAAACTCCTTTTTAATAACCTCTTTAATATCGCCAAAATAATCATAGAGCGTAGTGTCGGTTATAAAGGGCAGTGTATCTCTTTCGTAATTGAATTCATATCCGAATGATCTGATTTCATCTGCAGTTAATGGTAATGCAGGGCTAAACCTCCCCATTAACCCCTCAGTTGCGCTTACAGGAATCTCCCAAATTCTAAAGAAGCCAAGTATGTGATCTATTCTGTAGGCATCAAAATACTCCGCCATCTTAGTAAACCTTTTTTTCCACCAGCTGAAACCGTCTCTCTCCATAAGATCCCAGTTATAAGTGGGGAAGCCCCAATTTTGTCCCTTGACAGAGAAGTCATCAGGCGGAGCACCGGCCTGACCATCAAAGTTGAACAGATGAGTATCAACCCATGCCTCAACAGAATTTTTATTGACACCTATCGGTATATCTCCTTTTAAGATAATTTGCCTGCTATTTGCATATTCGTGAACAGAGGATAGCTGCTTATGCAGGTGAAACTGAACAAAGTAGTGTATTGCTATCTCATTAAAGTGCTTGCTCTCTTCCGATGCAAGCTCTTTAATATCATAACTGTTGTAAGTTGAATATTTTGGCCAGGTTCTGAAATCTGCGCTTTTATATTTATCTCTAAGATAGCAGAACGAAGCGTATGGTGTAAGCCACTCTTCATTCTCTTTAAAAAAAGTGCGAAACTCTTTTGATTTAAGGAGCTTATCTCCCTCTTGTGTGTAGATTTTCTTTAGATATGACCACTTTAAGTTTGCTACAGCTTCGTAATCTATTGTCTCAAGAGTGTTAAGTTTTTTTACCTTCTTCTGGTGCCTCTCACGAAACTCCCTCTCTTTGATGGTACCTGTCATCTCCAGATTTATATACAAAGGGTGCATTGCATAAATTGATATCGCCCCGTAAGGGTATGAGTCAACCCATGTATGTGTCATCGTGGTGTCATTGACAGGAAGAATTTGTAAAACATTTTGTGATGTCTCCGAAAGCAGATCTACCATATCTTTAAGGTCGGTAAACTCGCCAATTCCACTGCTTTTATTTGTTCGCAAAGAAAAAACAGGAACTGCAGTACCGGAAAGCCTTGGTTTTAAAGCCGGTAGATTTATTGAAAAGAGATTAATAAGACTCTTTGATCCATCTCTTTCAAAATGGGGAAGAGCTCTGTTTTCTCCACTCTCCCAAAGAAATTCGTTGCAGTCACCACTATAGTTTGTCATTACTGCAAATTTATATTCACATCCGTCAGGTAAATTGTTCTTATCTGTAGAGAAATACCAAAGACCATCTTCTCTCAGATTCATCTTGGGTGCATTTCTTAAGTCCCAATTACCAAGCTCTTTGCAATCGCCACAGATAAGAAGTGGTGTTTCTGAAGAGAGATTATTTGCAGAGAGTGTCAGAGTAATATCACCAAGTTTAGGTGCTGTCTCTCTCTTTGCGTTAAAGAATACCTTCTTGAAAGCATCGGAGAGAAAGGGTGTCTCATCGTTGTAAACTCTCCACTGATCAAAGACTCTAAATGAGCCCCTGGATCCATGTAAGAAATTTCTGGGGGGCCCTGCTTCAAAGATGAGATCTCCGTTTATATCCTTTAAAATATAAGAGTAGTTGAATGAGGTGGGATTTTTTAGAGAGAGTTCAAAATGCCATTCATCTTTGATGTATTGCATTGACTTATAGTATTTACTTCCTGTGCCGTTTAATTCGGGAATCGAACCGGTAATTAGAATCTCCTGACCAAAACTGGTGCTAAATGGAATTGAAAAATGTACTTTCATAACTCAGTAATTAATATAACAAACCTAATTTATTTTTTTTAATTTTCATATATTTCGTTAAAATAAGTATATTTACATATAGTAAAACACTCTATGAAACGTTCGGTTTTTAAGACAGATGGCGATAAACGGCGAGATTTTATTTTTGTCTCTGTTGTTATTCACTCCTTGGCCTCTCTACACTCTTTGTCATGTTTCTTACTCAGATTTTTTGATCAAGATGACGGTTTGGTTTTGACTATTCTAACCATCACAATGGTGGTTATGATAATTAACTTCTTTAAGGGAACAACAGATGTTTTTCTATCTCTTCTTCTAATATCTTGCCTTGCAGGATTCTATCTCGGGACAAATGGTGCTTACCTTATCTCCTTAATAATCCCCAACTATCCGGTACTGACACATGTAATTGCCACATTCATTGTTACTGAAATTTTAGGCTGGCTTGTATTTATAATTGTCAGAAGGCCATTAAAGAGATGAAAAGATCTAACTACAGAAAGATAATTGAGATCTCATTTCTTATCCTCTTCGTATTTGGCTTTAGGGTACTTATTGAGGAGGCGACTCCTCTATTTGAAAAACAGTTAAACCTCTCTTTTGGAAGATTTGTAATGAAGCTTCTTGGGAACTATCCAGTTACATTTTTTATGCTTTTCGTGGACATCTCTCTCGCTTACCTTATAAACAAATACATAAAAAGCGAAAACTCCTTTAAGAAGTTTATTGGTATTGTATCAACTGCTTTTTTCGTTGCTTTTTTCTCAGCTTTATGGATACGTATTCCTGTTTGGAATAAAGGTACAGAGACAATATTATTTCAGGACATCTATTTTAACCTTACTGTTTTAACATCTTTTGTACTTAATCTTGTTATAATCTCCTTTATCCAGGTCTATCTCTATTATGTCAAATCTCATGAGAAGGCATTAAATATTGAGATTGGGAAAAAGACAAGAGCACAATATCAATATCAACAACTCAAGAGACAACTAAACCCGCATTTTCTGTTTAACAGTCTTAATGTGCTTGATTTTCTTATATATACCAATCAGGAGAGAGCTAGTGATTTTGTAAAGAAACTATCTTCACTCTACAGATATCTTCTTAATACAGAAGATTTAAAAAGTGTTCCACTTAAGGAGGAGCTTGATTTTGTCCTTCTCTATTACAGTCTTATGAAAGAGCGTTTTTCTGACGGTTTAGATCTTACAATAAATATTGAACCAAATAAAATTAACCATCATATAATACCCGGAGGTCTTCAGTTACTTGTAGAGAATGCGGCAAAACACAATATTGTCTGTGCGGAGATTCCATTACAAATTGATATATCTACCGAGCAAAACTATATTGTGGTTAGAAATAATATAAACTTAAAAATCAACACTATAGATTCTGGAGGGATTGGATTAAAAAATATCAAGGGCCAATATAAGCTGCTTTTTAAAAAAGATATTCACATAACCTCAGATGATAATTTTTTTTGTGTTAAGATTCCATTAATAGAGATATGACCAAAATACTTATACTTGAAGATGAGCTCCCTGCTCAATTACAGATTAGAAGACTTATAGAGAAGCACTATCCGGACTTTATTATTAAAGAGGTTTTGGGCTCTGTTCTTTCGGCTGCCAAATGGTTGCAGGAGAATAGTGTAGATATTATTTTTATGGATGTAGAGCTATCAGACGGCATCTGTTTCGAACTCTTCAATATGGTAAATGTTGATGCAAATGTTATTATTACAACGGCATATGAGAGTTATGCTCTAAAAGCATTCAGAATAAACAGTGTTGACTACCTCCTTAAACCCGTGGAGAGCGAGTCTTTTATCAAGGCAGTAGAAAAATGTTTAATAAAGAGTGAAAAAAGCCCTTTGGACAAAGAGATTATAAGTAAACTGATGCACTCATCAAAGATTTATAAGCAGAGATTTGCTGTGAAGCTTGGTACCAGGATTATTGTTGTTAACATTACTGACATAGCTTACTTCTATTCCGAAAACAAATCTACCTTTATTGTTACATCCGATAAACGGGAGTATCTATCAGATCTCAGCCTTGAATCTATTGAAGAACAAATAAATCCATCTCTCTTTTTTAAACTTTCAAGATCCTGTATAGCAAGCATTTCGTCAATTGATTCTATCTCCCGGCACTTCAATTCAAGGTTAAAAGTGAAATTAAAACCAAATTTTAAAGAGGAGATACTTGTTAGCAGAATAAGGGTTCCTCAATTTCTTGACTGGTTAGAGGGCGTAAATATTCAATAGAACACTGTCGCTTTTTTAACTTCAGTTATGGTTTTCTTAACTTCATCAATTAAAAAATTTAGTTCGTCAGATTTGATCATTTTTTTGTAACATTTTCATATACTTTTATAGGAAAGTTGAAAAAAATGAAACAAAAAAGGATGTCTTTCTGGGATATCTGGAATATGAGCTTCGGCTTTCTGGGTATTCAATTTGGGTTTGCACTGCAGAATGCAAATGCAAGCAGGATTCTTCAAACATTTGGCGCCGATGTGGAGCACCTTTCATGGTTCTGGATTGCTGCACCACTAACAGGAATGATTGTTCAGCCAATAATAGGCCACTATAGTGACAATACCTGGACCCGCCTGGGCAGAAGAAAACCATATTTTCTTTTTGGAGCAATATTTACCTCATTGGCATTGATCTTTATGCCCAATTCATCAATGCTGGCACACCTGATTCCTCCTATGCTTGTGGGCGCAGGAATGCTTATGATAATGGATGCTTCAATCAATGTGGCAATGGAGCCCTTTCGTGCACTTGTTGCAGATCTTCTTCCCTCAGATCAGAGAACACTTGGATTCTCCATACAGACTTTTCTCATTGGAATAGGAGCTGTTATAGGTTCATGGCTCCCTTTTGTTTTAGCGGAATGGTTTGGAGTAGAAAAAGGAGCAGATCCGGGGCAGGTTCCTGACAATGTAACTGTATCCTTCTATTTTGGAGCTGCTGTTCTAATGTTCTCTATTATCTGGACAGTAATACGAACAAAAGAGTACCCGCCGGAAGTTAATTCAGATGGTAAACCTGCAGAGAAGCGGTCTGGTTTTACTGAAATCTTCCGGGATTTTGCAAGGATGCCTAAGACAATGAAGCAACTTGGTATTGTTCAGTTCTTCTCATGGTTTGCACTCTTCTCAATGTGGGTATTTACTACACCCGCAGTTGCAGTTCATATTTACGGAGCGGGGATAGATGACACATCTTCTCCACTGTTTCAGGATGCAGGTAACTGGGTTGGTGTAATATTTGGTATTTACAATGGAGTTGCAGCACTCTACGCACTGCTTCTTCCTGCAATTGCAAAACAGATCGGGCGGAAATTAACCCACTCCTTATCATTACTGATGGGAGGATTTAGTCTTATATCATTCTACTTTATCAGTGATCCTTTAATGCTGATTATTCCCATGATTGGTATCGGAATGGCCTGGGGAAGTATTCTGGCTATGCCGTATGCGATACTTGCAGGATCTATACCTGCACACAAAATGGGAATTTATATGGGTATTTTCAACTTCTTTATAACAATACCACAAATAATAAATGGTATAATCGGAGGCCCGATTGTTAAGAGGTTATATGATTCACAGGCCATTTATGCAATTGTTTTTGCAGGAATATGCCTTCTTATTGCTTCGTTATCTGTTGTTTTTGTAGAAGATAAAGACGATAGATTTAATATAAATATTTTCAGAAAAAAAATAACTAAAATTACTTAAACTCATTTTTATGAAGCGAATTATTTTATTGATATCTGCTATCCTGATAACATTGGGAGCCGATATTAATGCTCAGCAAAGAGTGACCTTAACCGGTACTGTTGTTGATGCTAAAAGTATCCCCCTTGTAGGGGTTGCCATAATAGAGAAGGGTACCATGAATGGTGTGGAGACTAATTTAGACGGAAAATTTACAATTACCGTTGCCTCTCCATCCTCAATACTGGTAGTCGCCTATATGGGCTATGTCAACAGAGAGATTCCCGCATCTCAGTCCGGCACAATTATTTTACAAGAGGATTCACAGTTCCTTAGTGAAATTGTTGTCATAGGGTACGGACAGGTTAGAAAAGAGGATATAACAGGCTCTGTTGTGGCTATCAAACCAGAGCTACTCAACAGGGGAGCAATAACATCTCCTCAAGAGCTGCTTATAGGAAAAGTTTCAGGTGTTCAGATAACTCCCGGTGACGGTGCACCCGGCTCCGGAGCAACAATAAGAATAAGGGGAGGTGCCTCATTAAAGGCAAGTAACGACCCTCTTATTGTAATAGACGGTGTTCCTGTCTCTAATGACGCTGCACCTGGGATGAGAAATGGATTGGCTTCCATTAATCCATCAGATATAGAGACCTTTACAATCCTAAAAGATGCATCTGCAACTGCTATTTACGGAGCACGTGCTTCCAATGGTGTTATTATTATAACTACTAAAAAGGGCTCCGGGAGGTTAAAAGTTGAATACAACTCATCATACTCTGCAAATATGAATACTAAGACCATTAACTCTCTTACTGCAGATGAGTTTAAGGCAAAAATCGGGTTGGCTTATCCCGCCTCTACCTCTGTAGGTGCAGCGGCAGCAGCTCTTTTTGGAACTTATAATACTGACTGGCAAAACGAGATATACCAGCTTGGAATGACCACAGACCAAAACCTTGCAGTTTCCGGTACCTATAAATCTTTACCATATCGTGTATCTGTAGGTTATAATAATCAGAAAGGGACTCTTAAAACATCAGGATTCGAAAGAGTTACAGCCGGAATTAACCTCTCCCCAAGTTTTCTTGACGATCATCTGAAAGTTGTTGCAAATATCAAGGGAGTTCTTAATAATAACGATTTTGTAGATGGTGGTGCAGTAGGAGCTGCGGCCTTTTTTGACCCGACAAAACCTGTTTACAACTTCACCAACGGGGTTATTAACAGAGATCTTTTTAACGGCTATTTCAACTGGGGTACTGCTCAACTTCCAAATACATTAAGCGGAACCAATCCACTTTCTCTTATCTATGATAAATTTGACAATGCTACAACTAAAAGAGGGATTGGTAATATCGAAATAGATTATAAGATGCATTTCCTTCCGGAGTTAAGAGCTCATCTGAATATGGGTTTTGACATTGCAGAAGGTAGAGGAGATAAAGGAGTTAAACAAAACTCTTTTCAGGCGTGGAAAGATGTAGAATTTAAAGGTATAGGAAGAATGGAGGAGTGGAAAAATCAGAGGAGAAACAGTGTGTTGGATTTCTACCTTAACTATTCAAAAGAGCTGGAATCCATAAGCTCAAGAGTTGATGTTATGGGTGGTTACTCATGGCAACACTTCTACTCCGAAGATTACACCAAAAACATGTCTAACCATGTTGCTAATCCGGTAATAAAAGATGAGAAGACATTTGCAACCGAGAACTATCTTCTATCCTTTTATGGTCGTGTTAACTACTCTCTCTTAGATAAATATCTTTTAACTGTTACGCTTAGAAACGATGCATCATCCAGATTCTCTCCTGATACACGTTGGGGTCTGTTCCCATCGGTAGCGTTTGCATGGCATTTAAATAAAGAGTCTTTTATGGAGAATCTAAGATCTCTATCCGACTTGAAGTTAAGAGTTAGTTATGGTGTTACAGGTCAGCAGGATCTCCAGATGAATGACTATCCTTACATTGCTCTTTACAATAAATCAACAGTATATTCTAACTATATGTTCGGGAATGTATTCTATCCACTTTTAAAGCCGACAGGCTATGATGAGAGCATAAAATGGGAAGAGACATCAACAACCAATATAGGATTGGATTTTGGGTTCCTTAAAAACCGGATTACCGCCTCTTTAGATCTATACTATAAAGAGACAAAAGATCTTTTGAACGAGATTGATGTGGCAGCAGGGACCAATTTTGCCAACAGAATTATTACAAATATTGGAAACCTTGAGAACAAAGGTGTAGAGTTTAATGTAAATGCTGTAGCTGTAGATAACAGAGATTTTATTTGGCAGATAGGTTTTAACGGAACATGGAGCGATACCAAAATTACCAAGTTAACTGCAAATAATAATCCTGACTATGTAGGAATAGCAGTTGGGGGAGTTGATATAGGTACTGGTGGTAATATCCAGATGCATAGTGTAGGGCATGCTCCTCACACTTTCTATACATATCAGCAAGTTTATGATTTAGATGGAAATCCTATTCAAAACCTGGTTGTTGATAGAAATAAGGATGGAAGCATAACAGAAGCAGACAGATATTTAACAGATTTGAGCCCTGCACCAAAATGGTATTTTGGCTTTAGCAACATGTTTACATATAAAAAGTTTGACTTAGGATTCAACTTAAGAGCAAATATTGGAAACTATATGTTTAATGAGTTTGCTGCCGGTAACTCTACAATATCAAATTTCTCAAATCAGGGATTCCTGACAAATTTGGTTGATGTCGTTGATAGGACAGGCTTTACCAGAACAAATATGCCACAACAGACCTTCTCGGATTACTTTATTGAAGATGCCTCATTTATTAAAATGGATAATCTTACAATGGGATACAATTTTGAACGTCTGTTTACAGAGAAGATAAAGGGAAGAGTAGCATTCTCTGTTCAAAATGTTTTCACTATCACTAACTATACCGGATTAGACCCAGAAGGTTGGGGTATCGATAAAAATATTTGGCCAAGGCCAAGAATTTTCACCCTTGGTTTGAATTTAACTTTCTAATGCAGATAAGTCATGAATAAAATTAAAATATTATCAATAATAATGATTCTCTCCTTTGTAGCCACATCCTGCCTCAAAGACCTGGATACAAAGCCACTTGACGAGAATACATTTACAGCCGATAAAGCTTATGCCACGCAGGAGAGTTATAAGCAGGGGCTTGCAAAAATCTACTCAGTGATGGCTATTTCGGGACAAGATGGTGCCGGGAGCTCTGATATTCAAGGTCTTGATCCTGGTAATTCACAGTTTTTGAGGAGTATCTGGAATCTTCAGGTGGTTACAACTGATGAGTGTAAAAATGGATGGGGTAATGACTCATGGGTTCCCGAACTCAATAATAACAGCTGGAGTAGTATAAAAAATGAGTCAATTGACGGAGTTTACTATCGCTCAATGTTTATTGTTGCGTTAACTAATGAGTATCTTAAACAAACTTCAGACGATAAACTCTCTTCAAGAGGTCACAACTCCATGAAGAGTGATGTTGATCTTTTCCGGCTTGAGGCAAGGTTTATGAGGGCTCTTGCCTACTCAATTTTGATGGATACATACGGAAATCCCCCGTTTATTACAGAAGAAAATCCTATAGGGGCATATATGCCATCTCAGATTGGAAGAAAGGGTATATTTGAATATATAGAGAAAGAGCTTCTTGAGATTGAGACAGGGTTAAAAGATCCACGTACAAACGAGTATGGTAGAGCAGATAAAGCTGCCGCATGGACACTTCTAGCTCGTAACTATCTAAATGCAGAGGTTTATACAGGGCAAAAAAAATATACCGAAACAATTACCTGGGCAAAAAAGATTCTTACAGCAGGTTACTCACTTGCGCCAAACTATTCTCATTTGTTTATGGCTGACAATGATGCTTCTGCAGCAAAAAACGAGATAATATTCCCTATAGTATTTGATGGGAATAAGATTCAGACATGGGGAGGTATGACATACCTGGTTGCCTCATCAAGATCTGGAAGTGAGAAGGATATTGTTAATAACGGAACCCAACAGGCATGGGATGGTAATCGTGCAACAGCAAGACTTGTTGATAAATTTACATATACAGACTTAACCGGAGATTACCCTGTAAGTCCGGACAAAAGAGCTATATTCTTTAAAAAGGGTCGCTCAAAGGAGATTACAAACCCATTGAATACATTTGCAACACAAGGGTGGTCTGTATTTAAATTTACAAACGTCAAATCTACAGGAGGAAGTGGAAGTCACGGAGATTTTCCTGACACCGACTTCCCATATTTCCGTCTTGCAGATGTATACCTGATGATTGCAGAAGCGGTACTCAGAGGTGGCAACGGAGCAACTTTAGCCGAGTCAGTAACCTATATAAATCTACTTAGAGCTCGTGCTTACGGCAACTCAAGCGGCAATGTCTCCTCAATTGACCTTAACTTTATAATTGACGAAAGGTCAAGAGAGCTCTACTGGGAGGGGACAAGGCGTAGCGATCTCATAAGATTCGGACTATATACAGGAGGAACCTATCTTTGGCCATTTAAAGGCGGACAACCTGCCGGAGTAAGCATTAATGCTCGCTATAACCTCTTCCCGATTCCGGAGGCAGATATGATGGCTAATCCAAACCTGGATCAGAACCTTGGATACAATTAATTTAATCTGATAATTTATAAAATAAAAAGTAATGAAAGCAATTAAATATACATTATCGGTTTTGTCTCTCCTGTTTCTTTTTACATCATGTACAAAGGATAACTCAAATTTTGTCTATTTCAATCCGCAGGATATGGTCAAAGCGAAGGTTAATAAACCTGCAGATATAGTTTTAGAAGATGAGAAGAAGGGAGATAACCTTCCCGCTATAACATGGGCACCTGCACAATATGGTTTTGATGCAGCTGTAACTTATGTTGTTGAGTTGGGTATTAAGGGGACAAATTTCAACCCGGTTAAAGTTATCGGGTCTGTATCTACTCCCTCTCTATTGATGAAGGGGTCAGATATGCAAGCTGCTATGGATAATCTTGGCGCAGTACTTGGAACAAAGCAGGAGGTAGAGATAAGGGTAAAATCTACTATCTCAGATCAGGTTCAGGTTCAACTCTCTGATGTAGTAAGCTTCTTTGTTACCACATTTATGCCTAAAGAGAAGGAGTATAACAAGGTTTGGATAGTTGGTGACTATTGCGGATGGAACCACTCAAAATCCCAATTCCTGTATGATATAGCAGGTAATAAGGAGTACTTCGAGGGATGGGTTATGTTTAACGGGAAAGCACAAAATGGCTTCAAGATAACATATACAGACGGCTGGCATGGAAATGACATCGGAACAAATGCCGGAGCAGTAGTTAACAATAAGATCAAAGTTGAACCGGGCGGAAACATCTCTCTCTTTGACGGAGTGATTATGTACCTCAAATTGGACAACAGAGAAGAGAGCAACAGAACGCTAGAGAGGGTCAAGTCACTCTCCAGAATCGGTCTGATTGGAAGTGCCACACCTAATGGTTGGAACTCACCGGATACTGAACTGGTGTTTAATGAAGCTTCCGGTCTCTTTGAGGCTGTTGTAACACTAAGTGATGGCGAGATTAAGTTCCGGGCTGATAACGATTGGGGCACAAACTGGGGAATATTCAAATCTGACGCAGGAAAAAATCCTAATCAATTGACTGGTGGTGGAGATAACATACCTGTTACTGCAGGTAACTATAAAGTTACTTTTAACATTAACAAAGTTGATCCAACTTTTGAATTAATTAAACAGTAGCGCTTAGTTATTGTTAATAAGAGGGAGGCCATATTTATATACCCGGCCCCCCTCTTTTTTAAAATCTATTTATTATGAAAAAGACTTTATCCTTACTACTGATTCTGCTAATTTTACTCTCCTGCACCAAGGAGAGAGAGCCGACCGATCCTCAGGGAGGTAAGAATGGAGAGAAGAGCCTGTTTGAAGCGGCAAATTGGGACGGCGAAAAAAGAGGCGAAGTCTTTTAGGAGATTTTTGTAAGGTCATTTGCTGATTCAGATGGTGATGGCATTGGAGATATCGGAGGAATAACT
>JAUYTB010000163.1 GCA_030695305.1 Bacteroidales bacterium | reverse complement strand
GCCGGCAAAACTGAGCAGATTAAATCTCCTTTTTACAGGTTGAGGTATTCCGGTAAACTTTCTATACGAATCAACAAATGAGATAAGACCTTTACTGGTGTTACTTATCGTCGCAAGTCCACTTTTTAGGGTCTCATCTCTCTCTCCGTAAATATTAAAAAGAGTATCGCTAATTGAGGCAATCGGTGTAGTAAGATTCATTATCTCATGAGTAAGGACTCTTGTAAGTTTTGTCCATGACTCAGTCTCGGTATCCTCTAATTCACCTCCTATATCGTTCATAGATATTATCTTAAGAGATTCCCCACGCATTTTTACAGCAGATGCTCTAACAGACAACTTAACAACACCACGCTCATTTGTAAAGGAGACAGTAGTTGACTCTTCCGGGGTAAGCTTCTCAAATATCTCCGGGAATCCCTCATCTATCTTGGCCAGTTGCATAAGTGATGTAAAAACAGGAAGTCCAAGCAAAGAGTTTGCCTTTGCATTACACTGTAGTACGTCTCCCCTTTTGTTTACGGCAATAATTCCGGTGATTACATTATCCAGAATAAGCTCATAATATCTCTCTTGTTCTCTTATTCTCCTCTTCTCCTCTGCAAGGATATCCTTAATTTTGTTAAGGGCAGTATTAAAGATTCTTTCAAATTTTACCCCTTTTACCTCTGTAAATTTAAAAGCAAAATCATTATTCTCAACTGCCCGCAGGAGATAAATTATCTTAGAGTTTCTACTTCTGTATTTTTTGTATAAAAGGTAGGAGAAGAGAATAAGTAAAAGAGTTGCTGCATATAACAGGATATCATATTCCATATCTCTTTATTTTATTATATAGTGTCTGCCTTGTAATACCCAACCCGGCGGCAACGAGTGAGAGATTCCCGCCATGAGTATCTAGGGACCTCTTAATCATCACCCTCTCCATCTCGTCAAGGGTTTTAACTGCAGAAAGATCGGAGGCTTCAACCTCATCGTTTTTGGCCAGAAGAAAATCATCTGTATCCAGTATTGACGATTCAGAAAGAATAACTGCCTTTTCTACAGAGTGTTGAAGTTCTCTTACGTTTCCTTTCCATATGTAGCTTCTTAGCTTATCCTTTGCCTTTTCGCTAATTCCTGTGATTTTTTTGCTGTATTTTGCAGAGTATATCTCAAGAAACAATAGCGCAAAAGGGACTATATCCTCTCTCCTCTCCCTCAATGGAGGTATATGAATATGAATTGTATTGATACGGTATAGTAGATCTTCCCTAAAAAAACCCCTGGCAACCATCTCATACATATTTTTGTTGGTTGCACATATGAGTCTGATGTCCACCGTATGGGTGGTATTACTTCCGATACGAGTAATCGCCCTGTTTTGCAAAACGGTTAGAAGCTTTGACTGAAGATGAACAGGAATATTTCCTATCTCATCCAGAAACAGAGTTCCACCTCCGGCAACCTCAAATTTACCGGCTCTATCACTCTTTGCATCTGTAAATGCTCCTTTTACATGGCCAAAAAGCTCGCTTTCGAAAAGAGTCTCAGGTAATGAACCCACATCTACCCTCACCATACTCTCTTCACTTCGTGCAGAGCGACGGTGTATCTCGGATGCAAGAACATCCTTGCCGGTTCCATTCTCCCCTGTTATAAGAATAGTTGCATCTGTTGCAGCAACTTTATTAATCAGTTTTCTAACCTCATCCATCTTAGGGCTCTCTCCCCAAAAGATCTCTCCCGAACCCTTAATCTCCCGTTTTATCTCCTTAAGATTTCTAACCTCACGATTTGATACACTCAACTTATATGCAGCCATGAGCGTAGTAATAAGTTTTGCGTTTTCAAAGGGCTTTACCACAAAATCAAAAGCACCTCTCTTTATTGCCTCAACAGCCAAATCTACATCTGCATAAGCAGTAAACAGTACAACTTCGCTAAATGGGGAGTATTTTTTTATCTCAGTAAGCCAGTAGAGACCCTCATTTCCGCTGTTTACACCAGCTGTGAAGTTCATATCAAGCAGTACAACATCGTACCGCGACGTTGTGACCGATCTTACAAGAGTTGCTGTAGATGTTAATGTGTCTGTTTCCAGAAAATAGATTGGCAACAACAATTTGAGAGCTGTAATTACTGCTTTATTGTCATCTACAACTAAGATTTTCCCCTCTCTCATATTTCCGGTTTTTGAATTTGTATTTCAAAGGTAAATAAAAGATCTATCGCAAAGCAATTGCTCTAACTCTTCTTAATCTATATTTTGAGGGATCTCGTCCTTTTTAAAGTAAAATAAATGGACAAAAGGTGTCTATTTTTTTTACATAATTAATCTATTAGGCATCTCTTATATTACTGATATTATGGTAATTATCATTAAGGGCTCTATTTTGGCATAGTATAATGCAGAATAAATAAGCAAATGATGAGAAAATTTTTATTAAAAAAACTGATTCTACTCTCTTTAACCTTGTTGGGAGTTACACAAATTAGTTCGCAGACACAAAAAATGACACTAAAAGAGTGTATCATCTATGCAATTGAAAACTCTCCCGATGCTAAGATCGAAGATGCAAGAGATCAGATAAGAAGATCTGAACTGAGAGAGTCTTATCTAAATTTTATCCCTTCGGTAACAGGCAATATTGGTGCAGGATCAAATTTTGGCAGATCTATTGATCCGGAAACCAATATCTACTCAAACTCTACCTCTTTCAGTAACAGCTATACACTATCTGGCTCTGTATATCTATTTAACGGGTTCACTATTCTAAACAACTATAAGGTAAGCAAAATAGCTCAGTTGTCCGGAGCAGAGGAGTCACAAAAAATAGAAGACGAACTCTCTCTTAAAGTAATACAGGCATATCACAATGTGCTTTATGCCTTAAAAATGGTCTCACTTGTAAGGGAGCAATCTGATGAGAGCAAGGCACTACTTAAGAAGGCAGAGGTATTGGAAGAGTTGGGGTTAACAAGCAGTGCCGATCTTCTTCAGGCACAGGCGAAGGTTGCCTCAGACGAATACAATGTTACAATGCAGGAGAACATATTAAACAGAGAGGCTTTAAATCTCAAGTATATAATGTTTTATCCTCTCGACAGCAATCTCGCACTGGACACAGCAAATTTTCCATCTTTAGAGTTGATTCATGAGTCATACGATAGCGCCAATCTATTTAGCCATGTAAATGACAGAGTGCCACAGATAAAAATATCCCGATATAATGTAGAAGCTTTAAGATTAAATCACAACACTGCAAAGTGGAGAGTTCTGCCCTCAATCTATCTTAACGGGGGTTACTCTACAGGATATATGATAAGTAATCGCTCAGAAAATAGTGCCCCCGCATTTTGGGATCAGATAAGAAACAAACAGGGACAATACATTTTTATGGGAATAAATATTCCAATTTTTAACTCCCTCTCCAGACACACAGCAGTCTCCAGAAGCCGATATCAGCTAAGAATTGCAGAGCTTGAGCACAACAAAACAGTTGCCGGAATCTCTGCAGAGATAAGCAAAGCTATAGATGAGCTTAATGGTACAATTAAAGAGATTGACCTTGCAAATAAAAGATTATCTGCACAATCTGCTGCACAATCTGTAAATATCAGAAGATTTGAAGAGGGTCTTATAACATTTCTTGAGCTCCAGGGAAGTTCAAATGCTCTTCTTGCCTCAAAAGCAGAGCTGCTGAATGCCACTTTAAAATATTCGCTAATTAGGAGAGTTGTAGATTATTACAATGGAATATCTTATCTAAGTCAACAATATTAAATAATATAATTCAAAGTTAAAGAACTAAATTACGATGGACAAGATTATAGAAAACAAAGGGTTAATCAGGAAAAAGCATATTCCATATATTATCGCAGGAGCAGTAGCTCTG
The DNA here is from genome assembly GCA_030695305.1 of Bacteroidales bacterium. Lineage (GTDB taxonomy): Bacteria > Bacteroidota > Bacteroidia > Bacteroidales > UBA932 > Bact-08. The sequence goes on along the minus strand of JAUYTB010000163.1, from coordinate 9,804 downwards.
GCACTTATTATATGGAGCATATTCGGAGACCACAGATCACAACTACGAGTTGACAAAAGGGGAATCTCTTCTGCAATGGTTGAGAGAGGACTTTTTAACGACTTTGTTAGAGTGACTGGACAGGTTCAACCCATTACAACCATTCAACTCACCCCGCTAGAGGGGGGCGTAGTTGAGCAAATTCTAAAGGAGGAGGGTGCAATTGTCAAGAGAGGAGATGCTATCATAAAATTAACTAACTCACAGCTGAATCTTGCTATTCTGGAGAGTGAGGCCTCCCTTGCAGAGAAAGAGAACTTTCTCAGAAACACCCTGGTACAAATGGAGCAACAGAAGTTGGACCTAGCCCAAAGCCGGCTTCAGCTCAATCTTGATGTAGAGAGAAAGCATCGCCGGTATACACAAAACTTAAGGATGTATCAAGAGAAGCTTATCCCGGGAGAGGAGTATCTTCAATCTAAAGAGGATTATGATTTGGCGGTTAAGAGCCATACACTCCTTATTGAGAGGCAAAAGCAGGACTCCCTCTACAGAACAATCCAGATAGAGAATATGCAGGAGAGTCTTGCAAGCATGAGAAAGAGTATGGTTCTTATAAGAGAGAGAGTTAACAATCTCACCCTTAAATCTCCAATTGACGGGCAGCTTGGATCTTTGGATGTTGTTCTGGGACAATCGGTCTCTACCGGAGGAAATATTGGGCGAATAAGTGATCTCTCCGATTTTAAAATTGAGGCGATGATAGATGAGCACTATATAGATAGAGTCCGACCAGATCTTGAGGCAACATTTGAGAGACAATCCAATAAGTTTTCTCTAAAAGTGAAGAAGGTCTACCCTGATGTAAGAAACGGACAGTTTAAAACAGATCTTAGCTTTACTGGAGAGAGACCGGACAATATAAGAACGGGCCAGACCTACTACATAAACATGGAGCTTGGGAAGGCAGATAACTCCATTATTATTCCCAAGGGCACTTTTTACCAGAAAACAGGGGGATCATGGATCTTTGTATTGGATAAGAGCGGTGAGAAGGCATACAAAAGGGCCATAAGAATAGGGAGACAAAACCCCAACTATTATGAGGTCCTTGATGGGCTGGAGCCCGGCGAGAGTGTTATTGTTTCTGGTTATGAATCATTTGGGAACAATGAAATTTTGATACTCAAGTAGAGAGACAAATATTTATTAAGATAATCAACTACAGCCAAAATAATCATCAAAGCAATATGAACACTTTTTTCAGAAGCATAAAGAGCGTCAAACTATCTTATATCCTTAATCTTGCAGGGCTTGCAGCTGCGTTTGCAACACTGCTTGTAATAATGATTCAGGTTAGATACGATTATGGATTTGATAAATTCTATACAGATAGCGATAAGATTTTCCGTATTGAGTTTAAAAGTGAAAATGACCCTTCATCTCCTTATTTGTCAAGAATAAGCCGTCCGTTAGGTGAGGCGCTTATTGGATCTACACCAGGTATTGCTGCCGGCGGAATAGTAAACGAAGAGGGTATAAGTGAGATATGGATACAAGGAGAGGAGAAAACTACCTCACTCAGCCAAAAGATTAGTAAAATATCAGAAGATATAGTAAAGATCTTTGAGTTTAAAATACTCTCCGGAGATACCAGCGCTTTTAGAAATCCCAACAGTGCCATAATCTCCCAAAGTGATGCAAAGATACTGTTTACAGATAGAGATCCTATTGGTCAAGTCCTTGAGATAAAGTCATACAAATACCCGGTAACAGTAGTTGCAGTATATAAAGATTTCCCGGACAACTCAAATTTCTCGGGAGAGCTCTTTGTTAACATCGGAGATGAATACCTTACCAATCAATCTGAGTGGAGCTTTACTTACTTTGTTAAGCTTTATGATTCAGGGGAGAGAGAGAAGGTGACGAATGAGATGAAGGAGTATTTCAAAACAACACTGTACCCGCAAGAGAGTGATAGTATAAGTGAAGATTTCATGAGACTATCAAATATTCATGATATCTACTTTTCAAAAGATGTGAGATATGATACTGCAAAAAAGGGTAATATTAATATTACTCACACTCTTCTCTCTATTGCAATCCTTATAATTATCATAGCTGTAATCAATTTTATAAATTTTGCGATGGCCATGGTCCCCTTAAAGATTAGAGGATTAAATACCAGGAAGATATTGGGCTCAGGGATATTTCGTCTCAGAGCAAACCTGATACTAGAGTCTGTAATTATCTCTTTGATTGGATATGGATTTGCGCTCCTGATTGTTCAGTACTTTTCCGGCACAACCTACTCATCATTGATCTCTGCAGATACTGCTTTAGCAGCAAATAGAGCTAATCTCTCAATATGTGCCGTTATCGCCATTCTTACAGGAGTAATGGCAGGAGTATACCCTGCAATCTACTCCACCTCTTTCTCTCCGGCAGTGGCCATAAAGGGATCATTCGGTCTTACTCCAAAAGGGAGGAGAATCCGGACTATTCTCATTGCATTTCAATACATAATATCTGTTGTACTTATAATTTTTGCACTATTCATTAATGTCCAGAGCAGGTTTATGAAGAGATACGATATGGGTTACAATAAGGAGAACATCCTCAACACCAGGGTGACAAACACAATTGCACGGCAGAAAAGCGCTTTCGTTGCAAAACTTAAAGAGAACCCTGCAATTAAAGATGTGACCTTTGCAGATGGACCTCTTCTCTCAAACTCCAAAATGGGATGGGGCAGAATGTATAAAGGGGTGCATGTCAAATATGATTGTTACCCGGTAGATCCCAACTTCATCTCCTTTTTTAATATTACTATTCTGGAAGGTAGAGATTTTATTGAGGAGGATAACCTCAAATCCAATGGAACAATAATCTTTAATGAAGCAGCAATGAATGCATACCCATTTGTTGTAGGTGAGGGTATGGGTGGTCATACAGATGAACCGGCAGATATTGTCGGGGTGGTAAAGAACTTTAATTTTCAGCCACTTCAATATGCAATTAATCCTATTGCACTCTATATATTCGGTACTAATACGTGGAGATTACAAACATTTATGTTTGTAAAAATTTCCGGGGAGTATGTAAAAGAGGCATTTAATCACATTGAGAAGAGCATGCGGGAGTTTGACCCAACAATAAAAGATGTAAATATCACATTTATGGATGAGAGTATAGGGAAACTCTATGCTAAAGAGGATAATCTGGCAAAACTGATACTCATATCAAGTATAATCTCTGTATTCATATCAATTATCGGAGTTCTCGGTCTAATATTCTTTGAGACACAGTTTCGTCAAAAAGAGATTGGAATAAGAAAGGTGGCCGGGGCAGAGGTATTTGAAATAATCAAGATGTTTAACATCTCATACATCAAACTGACCTTTATTTGCTTTGCAGCTGGGTCTCCAATAGCACATATCATATTACTAAAGTGGTTAAATTCATTTGAATATAAAGCTCCAATTCCAGTTTGGATATATGTTGCCTCTCTTACAATTGTACTTACAATTACAGTAGCGGCAATATCTCTGCAGAGTTTCAGAGCTGCAACAGCAAACCCAGTAAAATCGTTAAAAAGCGAATAGATAATTAATTAACAATTTCATAACTTAATAAAGAGATCATATGATAAAGGTAGAAAATCTTTCAAAAATTTTCAGAACAGAAGAGGTGGAGACATTAGCGCTTAATAACATCTCATTTGAGGTTAAAAAGGGTGAATTCATAGCAGTAATGGGGCCTTCTGGATGTGGCAAAACAACACTATTGAATGTTCTCGGACTCCTGGATAACCCCACCTCTGGATCATACAAGCTTGACAACACCCAGCTTGCAAACCTTAAAGAGAGGGAGAGAACCAAACACCGTAAAGGTAATATCGGATTCATATTCCAAAGTTTTAACCTTATTGAGGAGCTTAACGTATACGAAAATGTGGAGCTGCCTCTAGTCTATCTTAAGATGAGTGCTGCCGATAGAAAGCAGCTGGTTAACAACGTATTGGAGAGAATGAATATCAGCCATAGAGCTAAGCACTTTCCTCATCAACTCTCCGGAGGGCAGCAACAGAGAGTTGCAATAGCCCGGTCTGTTGTCTCTAGTCCAAAACTTATTCTGGCAGATGAACCAACTGGTAACCTTGACTCCAAAAATGGCAAAGATGTAATGAATCTTCTTACAGAACTTAACCGGGAAGGATCTACAATCATAATGGTAACCCACTCTCAAAACGATGCCGCATATGCTCATCGCATTATAAGTCTGTTCGATGGAGAGATAGTCTAAAACATATATCCATGAATACATTAACCCTCTCTATAAGAACACTCTTTAAAAAAGGCAGAAGCAACACTATAAAGGTGGTTACACTGGGTGCAGGTCTGGCAATCGGGCTGGCTCTTATATCAAAGATTCTATTTGAGATATCTTATGATAATTTTTATCCGGATATTGAAAACATCTATCGGCTTGAATCAAAGATATCTTGGAATAACGACCCCCCGGAGAGTTGGGGCCAGGTAAGCGGTGCAGTTGCTCCCGGAATGAGAGACGAAATACCACAGGTAACAGCTGCAACAAGAATCACATATCTAAGTGGTAATGAAAGCACCACATTTACCACAACAGAGCGGCGGCGCTTTAGCGGGGTGGTTATTCTTGCCGACTCATGTTTCTATGATATTCTTCCCAGAGAGATGGTAATTGGAGAAGCCGGACAGATACTCTCAACCCCTATGAGTGCTATGATATCATCCTCTTTGTACAAGATTATGGGACCGGATATCTTAGGGAAAACCGTTCAGTTCGACAGCTATCCTGGTAAGGAGATTGTTATTGGCGGAGTTTTTCGTGACATCCCGGAGAACAGTACACTAAAGTACGATCTTGTAATCTCCCTTAAATCAATTGGGAGTTTCCTGTGGGATGGGACAGAGAACTGGACTGGTAACGATCGTTACCGTGCATTTGTGAAGTTGGCAGAGGGAGTAGATCCCGCGACTCTTGCTCCGGCAGTAATTGAGATGCAAAAAAGGCATCAAGATACAGAGTCCTTTAAAAAGGCCGGTGTCTCTCTCTCATACGGATTTGTAAAACTTCTTACCTACCACCGTAACTCAACCGAAACTAAAAGGATGAATCTCCTTCTCGGTATACTGGCTGTAATTCTTATTACTGCTGCTGTTTTCAATTACATCCTGATTGTTGTGACAACTCTGGCTGCCAGGGCAAGGGAGATTGCAATTTATAAGTGCCACGGAGCGGAGAGAAAAGAGATCTTCAGTTTAGTCTTTACCGAGACGGCAATACATCTTATACTATCCTTGGTATTTGCGGCACTACTTATTTTTGTCTTCCGGGGAGCTGCACAAGAGATCCTCTCCGTATCTATAAGCTCTCTCTTAACCCCAAAAACAGTATCGGTACTTTTTGGGATCTGCCTTTTTATACTTATTATATCTGTAATAATTCCTGTAAGGTTGTTTACAAACATTCCTGTTGCCACAGTTATCAATAATTTCAAAATAAGTGGGAGGCGGTGGAAGATTGCTTTTCTATCTGCACAGTTCTTTGCAACAGCACTGCTGCTAACCCTTCTTGTTGTTACAGTAAAACAGTATAATCTGATGATAAATGATAAGCCCGGATATGCTTATGAAAATTTACTCTATTTTTACTCCCCCGGAGTTACCATAGAACAGAAAGAGGCAATAATCAACAAACTTACATCTCTGCCTCACATCCAAAAAGTGGCTAGTAGCGAAACACTCCCCTTCAATGGCCAGTCGGGAAACAATGTCTATATACCGGGTGATGACCGGGAGCTTTTCAATATTGCAGATCTCTATGCTGCAGATGAGAACTACATAGATCTATTTGAGATACCAATCATTGAAGGCAAGCCCTTTAACAAGGAGTACAGCGGAAGAAGAGATGTTATGATAAGCCGTCAGTTTCGGGATAAACTTACAGAGATGGCAGGCTGGAGCGATGGTGTGGTGGGTAAGGCGATAAATATAACAGAGCACGGATCGTGTGTTATCACAGGGGTCTACGAAGATTTTAGGATAGGAAGTGTAATGTACGAAGACAAGCGCCCCTCTGCAATGTTTTATACATCATCTCCGGCCCGGAACCTTCTGATTAAATTAAAGAGAGTTAATCCGGAGGGCATAAAAGAGGTATATAATAGCATCACAACCATTCTTCCCGAGGAGAATTTTGTTCTCACCCCATACAAAGCTAGCATGGTTAAGCTTTACGAAAAGGCTAGAATATTTCGCAATGCATTAATAATTGGGGGTATAATCACACTCCTCATTACACTTGCCGGCTTAATCGGTTATGTAAAAAACGAAATCTTCCGTAAGAGTCAGGAGATAGCTTTAAGAAAAATTAATGGGGCAGAACTCCTTGAAATACTCACACTGTTTATTAAAGATATCTCCAAAATAGCTTTAATACCTGTAATATTGGGGATTATCGCGTCCTACTTTGCCTCGGTTAAGATTTTAGAGAGCTTCTCCCAAAAAACAGAACTTACCCCGGGTCTTCTGATAATGTGCGGTTTAATAACATTAGCTATCACGATATCTGTTGTTCTGACAAGCACTTTAAAAATTGCAATCCAAAACCCAATAAAATCGTTAAAAAATGAGTAAAGCAATTGAAGAGATCTGCTAAACTGATTAACCCGGGTTTATCCCAGGTTTTTTCAACTGCTCCAAAGGCATATAATTGTGGCAGTGATAGAAGTAAAACCTCCTGTGCTCATCTCCGTCGCTATCCATAAGAATGAGAGAATCCATAATATGTACACCAGAGAAATATGGATTGAGTATCTGCTCAACTGTTCCCTCTTTTATCCTTTTTCGACGAAATCTATCTGTAGTAACATAGATGGCATCCCTCCCCCAAAGATGAGAGAGATTGTCGTCGTCCAGGGCAAACTGAAAGGCGCTTCTCTCAATCACATTTCCGGCATAGATATGGTCTGCCATGTAAAAATTGAGAACTGCAGATACTTTATATGAGTTGTCGGAGAAGATAAAGTCATGTGGATTTTTGGTGTTAAGGCTCTCTACCTTTTGAGCAAGTTTTTCCCATCCCCACCATGTGTCATCGGAGTTGACTTTAGCCGGCATCCAGATAAGCTGAACAATTAATGCAATGTGAAATACAACAGAGAATCCCGTTTGCCACCTTATCAAAGAGTTACTTTTTAAATAGAGAGCAGCCAGCACAACTCCGGAGAGGTAAACCGGCATAATCCAGTTTATCTTTACCCAATATATAAATGAGATTCCGGTAAACACCAATAGCATTGGTATAGCAAATGACGCTGCAAAGAGCAGATAATCTTCTATCTCTTCTCCTCTTATTAATCTTTTAACCAAAAGGTACCCCGAGGCAAAAATTGAGATAAGCAACAGAGGCAGTGCAATCAAAAGCTGCGAGGCAAAATAGCCGGGGAAGTGCAGAGGGTTAAAGCTAAAAGATGACATCTGAGTGGCTCTTTCTGCTGCTTGATATCTAAATGAGATAAACTCATTGTCTATATTCCAGATAACTACAGGGAGTATTGCAATAAAAAAAGCAAGTACAAACATTAGAAATTCCCTGGAAAATAGCTTGCTTCTGTGCTCTTTTGAGATTAGAAGAAAAAGGGATAAACCCAGGGGCAAGAAAATGGCTGTATATTTACTATCAAATGCCAGTCCGGCCACGATTCCGGCAGCAATCCACAAGTACAATTTTCCACTCTTAACTGCATTGAATGCCAGTAGAAGTGTTAATGACCAAAAAAAGAGAAGGGGCACATCCGGCGTGCTGTTTATGCTTAATATTGTTATAAACGGAGCCGTAATAAGAAGAATAACAGTTCTTTTAACCGTTTCGACTTTTAGAGACGGCCTTATTAAAAGATAGACAAAAAGAAGAGTAAAAGAGGTCATTATAAAATCTGCAATATGAAGAGTAAGCACAGACTTCCCAAGTATGAAAGTAAAGAGCTTTATCATATATGCAATCATAGGCGGATGGTCAAAATAAGATAGTGCCAGATCATCCGAATAGTAAGTATAGTAGGCATCTTGAGGCATTAGACCCATAAAACGAACGGCAACCAGTCGCAAAAGCGTAAAGAGAGCAAGTACCAATAGAAACTCTCTCTCTATTAATAATTTTTTTATCATTTTAAGTGTAAGGCTTTTTGTTAACTAAGACTCAGATAGTGCTGCCCCTATAGCTGTTGCATACTCTGCATCTGCCGGGAATTCAAACTCTATTTTATAAAGCTCCGATATCTCTCTCAATATTTTTTGTCCAATTAGATTTCTGCTTCCATTTCCAGTCACAAGTACACAGGAGGCATCTCTGCTTTTAGCAGCAAAGACCGATATCATCCCTATTACCTGGTAAACCATATTTACAATACCCAGTGCAACATCCTCCCTCTTAGCGGTATCAAGCATCTTCCCAAAGTTTGAGGCGGTAGATTTTTTGTTAAGGAAGCTGATTCCGGAGTCTGATATATCCTCTATAAGCAGATCTACATTGGTAAGGTCTCCTATGTCTGCCATGCTCAGTATATGTTCGAAGGTGGTTGTGTGAAGAAGCTCCTTTGATAATCCAATAATTGTTCCTCCCCCTATTCCGGTCCCTCCCAGATGTGTAATCTTCTCTTTTGAGGCCTCAATTATTGATGTCCCGGTACCTATATTAGAGATAATAACTTTATCTCTCTTAGAGAGATACATCCCTCCTAATCCAATGGCAGTTATCTCGTCTATCTTGTGAGTAGTTATACCAAAGATCTCATTGTTAATCATCACACCACCAGCACCAGTTATTATAATCTTCTCCACACAGGATATGCTGAGATTGCTCTCTATGATGATTTTTCCAAGGGCACCGGTGGCAGAGGTAACAGCGTCAGATGCTTTAGTCTTGACCGTTTTAACAATAAACCCTCCCTCACCAGCAACCGCTTTTGTGGTAGTACTGCCTATATCTATTCCGATTATCATTATCTAATACTATTTATAATAGAATATTTTTCAAAGCTAAGCTATTTTATTAGTAAATTCGCGCTTTAATTTAATCTTAATACTCAATTTTTTATGAAAAAAACACTTTTGACCTTACTGTTTGTAGTGATTACAGGAGCCATGTTTGCTCAGAGTCCGTTTTCTAAACCACAAATCAATGCCGGTGTAGGTATCTCTTCGTGGGGAATTCCCGTATATGTGGGTGCCGACTTTGAAGTTTATAAAGACATTACTGCCGGTGCTGAGTTATCTTTTCGCTCAAAGAGTGATTTCGGAAATGTATTTGGAATATCAGTAAATGGTAACTATCATTTAAATAGCATATTAGACCTTCCAGCTGAGTGGGATTTTTATGCCGGAGCAAACATTGGGTACCTTGTTTGGTCTTATGACAACAATTTTATTGGGACAAAAGCATCTGGATTAGGAATCGGAGGTCAGATTGGTGGACGCTATTTCTTCAATGAAAAATTTGGCCTAAACCTGGAGTTCGGTGGCGGAAACGCATTCAGTGGCGGTAAATTTGGAATTACAATTCGTCTATAAGGATTTTAAATAACCTTGCCAAGGTTTGTAAACCGTAAAACCTTGGCAAGGATTATAATTAATTGGCAAGGATTTTAATTCGGAATCCAGGCTATAATTCTAAGTGGAGAACCACTTCCCCCTTTTATCTTCATTGGAGCAGCTACAACATAGGCACCCTTTGCGGGAAGCTGTTCCAGATTTGCAACATTTTCATAAGCAGTAATGTCAT
>JAUYTB010000192.1 GCA_030695305.1 Bacteroidales bacterium | reverse complement strand
ATTCTGGAGACTGCCGGGATCGTGTTGGCTATACTTCTTGCAACCGGAATTTCATTCTGGTTCGAAACAGATGCAGGAAAAAAGTTTGATCTGCTCAACAAGGTTAATGACGACAACCCTGTCAAGGTAATAAGAGACGGCCAAATTACAGAAATTCCAAGAAAGGATGTGGTTGTTGGAGATGTTGTTATTCTGGATGCAGGAGAAGAGGTACCTGCAGATGGAGATCTGATCCTTTCGGTCTCTTTGTCTGTCAATGAATCTGCGCTTACAGGTGAACCACTTACAAGAAAGGATAGAGATTCGGATAAGATCAAGAGAGAGTCTACCTATCCTTCAAACCGACTACTTAAGGGGACGACGGTTCTCGAGGGCTACTGCAGATATATTGTAACAGAGGTTGGAGACAGTACAGAATACGGAAAAGTGGCCAGGAGCTCTGCGGAGATAAGTGACCAGCCGACTCCGTTAAACAGACAGCTGGAGGGGTTGGCCAGATTTATAGGATTTGCAGGTTTTGTAATGGCATCTATTACTTTTGTGACCCTTTTTCTTAAAGATATCTTAACGGGAGATGCATACTTAACATCCGCTTCTCTCTGGACCCTTTTGTCTGTGATCATCTGTGGTGCTGCAGCTCTCTCAAAAATATGGATGCCTATAATAGTTGATGGCTTGGAGCTCTTTAACATCAAAGTGAAGAGAGGCAGATTCTCTGGTAGAGGGTGGCTTTTTCGCATCACTATTGCATCTGCTCTTCTTATAGTGCTGTTATTGATAGGGATGGCCTTTGGTCTCAACCCTCTTCTTGCCGGCTCCTGGATAGATGGCGATATGGCTGTAAGGATTTTGCGCTATTTTATGGTATCTGTTACACTTATTGTGGTTGCGGTGCCGGAGGGTCTTCCAATGGCTGTCACACTCTCTTTGGCAATGAGTATGAGGAGAATGTTGTTAAGCAATAACCTGGTGAGAAAGATGCATGCCACAGAGACCATGGGTGCAGCCACAGTTATTTGTACAGACAAAACCGGAACGCTCACCATGAATCAGATGAGGGTTTCCGGGGAGATGTTTGCAGATATACCCTCTCTGGTTAATGAAAGTATTGCTGTTAACTCAACTGCTCATTTGGATCTCTCTGTTCCGGGCAGGATCAGAACTCTCGGTAACCCTACCGAAGCTGCTCTTTTAATACGACTGCTGGAGGATGGCCAGGATTATCTAAAGATTAGGGAGAGCTCCCGAATTGTTAGTCAACTTACATTCAGTGCGGAGAGAAAATATATGGCAACTATTGCCTGGTCTCACTATTTTGGTAAATATACCCTCTTTGTTAAAGGTGCACCGGAGATAATTGCATCCTTTACGGCAGATTATCCGGCTGAGGTAACCGGAAAATTGGCAGAGTATCAGGCAAGAGCAATGAGGACGTTAGGTTTTGCATACCGAGTGCTGAATGATTCAGCTATCAATCAAGAGCCGGAAGAGCTTGTTCGTAGCGGAGGGCTCACCTATCTTGGAGTGGTTGCAATTTCGGATCCGCTTAGGGAAGATGCTGCAGATGCTGTTGATAGCTGTGTAAAGGCGGGAATAGAGGTTAAGATGATTACGGGAGATACTCCGGGAACTGCGAGGGAGATTGCCAGAAGAATAGGAATCCTCAAGGAGGATGAGCTCTCTTCCGGTTTGATCTCCGGTCCCGATTTCTCTGCTTTGTCAGACGGGGAGGCCATGGCCCGCTTAAAGTCTATCAAGGTGATGTGCAGAGCAAGACCTGCAGATAAGGAGCGTCTTGTTCGGTTGTTACAGAGGGCTGGAGAGATTGTTGCCGTAACCGGAGATGGTACCAATGATGCTCCGGCACTAAACTATGCCCATGTTGGGCTCTCTATGGGGTCCGGCACATCGGTGGCTAAGGAGGCGAGCGATATAACTCTGCTCGATGACTCTTTCCACTCGGTAGTGACGGCTGTTTTGTGGGGAAGATCTCTCTACTGCAATATTCAGAGATTTTTGATATTTCAGCTGACAATAAACGTTACAGCTCTGGCAATAGTCCTTCTTGGATCTGTATTCGGAAAAGAGTTGCCCCTCACCATTACTCAGATGTTATGGGTAAATCTTATAATGGATACCTTTGCAGCTGGTGCTCTTGCCTCCCTTCCTCCCGATAAAAGAGTGCTCAAAGATCGTCCGCGAAGTCCGTTGGCTTTTATTGTAACTCCCTCTATGAGAAATAGTATCTTGGCTACGGCAACGTTTTTTATCGTTGGAATGCTTGCTCTGTTATACTATATGGGTGGTGCAGATGGGGTGGTGTCGGAGTACAACCTCTCTCTCTTCTTTACCATTTTTGTCTTTCTTCAGTTCTGGAATCTCTTTAATGCAAAAGCATTCTCTACCGGTACCAGTGCATTTAAAGGGCTATTGTCAAGCCCCGGTTTTTTGGCAGTTGCATCTGCAATCGTAGCAGGGCAATTTCTTATCGTTGAATTTGCCGGAGATCTCTTTAGAACGGTTCCATTGTCTTGGACAGACTGGGCTGCAGTAATAGGAGGGACTTCGGTAGTTTTATGGATAGGTGAGATTTTTAGGTATATTAGTAAAAGATTTAAAAAATTATTAAGATGAAAAGATCGCTTTTTATAGCCCTGGTTTTATCTATTACACTTGTTTCGTGTAATAAAAGTGCAAATTTCCCTCAGGGGGGAGTTTGGAGGGGATCTCTCGTAACGGCCGATTCTGCTGTGATTCCGTTCAATTTTGAACTTAAATTTTTGGAAAATGATACAGTTATTGACATTATTACCGGAGATTACAGATATGAGGTTAAAAATGTAAATTTTAGAGGTGACTCTCTCTTTATAACTATGCCGCTCTTCAGCTCGGAGTTTGCTCTTAAGGCGGGAAAAAGCAGCATGACAGGATCTCTTATAAGATCTGCCTATACTATGCCCTTTACTGCGGTTGCCGGGGTAAATACCAGATTTGACGATTCTCATGTTGCCGGAAGCGGTGCAGCAGGAAGATGGCAGATAACACTGGGAGATAAGGAGATTATTGGGGAGTTTGCTGATAATGGCAAATCGGTAACGGGTTCGTTTTTAACTCCAACAGGAGATTACCGGTTTTTTGAAGGGGTTGCGGCCAACGGGGGTAAGCTTATGCTTTCATGCTTTGATGGCGGGTTTATAAGAGTATTTACTGCTGATATTGACGGAGATACTCTAAAAAACATCGTTATGCGTTCCGGATTTAACTCGGTGGAGAGTGGCAGCGGATTCAGAAATGAGAACGCATCTCTCCCGGATGCCTATTCTGTTACCGGGATGAAGAGAGGTTACTCTACACTTGGCTTCTCTTTTCCAAATATGAACGGAGTGCCTGTTTCTCTCTCGGATGAGAGGTTTAAAAACAGAGTAACAGTAGTGCAAATCAGTGGGTCATGGTGTCCTAACTGTTTGGATGAAAGTAGATTCCTAATGGAGATGTATGAAAAGTACTCGCCATCTATGGAGGTAATCTGCCTTGCATTTGAGCGGTCGGACAACTTTGAAACAGCTAAGAGTGAAGCAGGTAAACTGGCAGAGGTTGCAGGGATTGGTTACGATGTGCTTATTACAGGTCACACTCCTGCAAAAGTGAGAGATGCACTGCCGGAGCTTGAGAATTTCCGTGCATTCCCAACCACAGTTATAGTAGATAAAAAGGGTTTG
>JAUYTB010000188.1 GCA_030695305.1 Bacteroidales bacterium | reverse complement strand
CATGAGTGTGGTATTGCACTTATCCGTCTTTTAAAACCAATTGATTATTATAAAAAAAGATATGGCTCCTTTTTGTATGGTCTAAACAGGTTGTACATTTTAATGGAGAAGCAGAGAAACAGAGGTCAGGAGGGGGCAGGTGTTGTTGGGGTTAAACTTGATATGCCTCCCGGTTTTAAATACATGGACAGGGTGCGATCCTGTAATTCAGATCCGATTCAGGATGTATTTAACAGAATAAGAGAACCTTTTCTTAAAGAGGATCTCTCTTTAAGAGAGAGTGACTGGGCAAAACATAACCTCCCTTTTGTTTCTGAGATATATCTTGGCCACCTCAGATATGCAACATTTGGGAAGAGTAATATTGATTTGGTCCACCCTCTCAAAAGAGCAAGCAACTGGAGATCCAGAAACCTTGCACTTGCTGCCAATTTTAACCTTACAAATGTTGACGAGCTGTTTCAAAGTCTTATAGATGAGGGACAACATCCCAGAAACTACTCAGACACTGTAACACTTCTTGAGAAGACAGGATACTACCTGGATGATGAGATCCAAAATATGTACAGATTGTACAGAGATCAAGGCTATTCAAAGGTAGATATCTCTCTGATGATAGAGAAAAACCTGGATCTTGTAAGTGTTCTCTCTAAGAGCTGCCGTAACTGGGACGGCGGTTATGCTGTAGCAGGAGTTGCCGGACACGGTGATGCTTTTGTTATGAGAGATCCCTGGGGCATCAGACCGGCTTACTACTATCACGACCAAGAGGTCTTTGTAGCTGCATCTGAGGCATCTGTTATAAGAACCGCATTTGGCGTAGATGATACCAATATCTCCGAGATTAAACCTGGATTTGCTGTTATTGTAAAGAGAGATGGCACAATAACTCACAGCATGGTACGGGAACCAAAAGAGAGAAGCAGCTGCTCGTTTGAGAGAATCTATTTCTCCCGGGGAAACGACAGAGATATCTATAAAGAGAGAAAAAAGCTTGGAGAGTTACTTACTTCGGCGATTATTGAGGCAATTGAAGGAGATCTGTCCAATACTGTTTTCTCATTTATTCCCAATACTGCCGAAATCTCCTTCTATGGTATGGTTAAAGGTATTCAGAAATATATGCTCAAAGAGAAGAAGCGACTTATTCATGAATCAAGGGATAACTGGAGCGAAGAGAAGCTGGAGGAGATTATTCTGATGGAACCCCGTGTAGAAAAAATTGTAATAAAAGACGCCAAGCTCAGAACCTTTATAACCTCGGACAGTGACAGAGATGAGATGGTTGGTCATGTTTATGATGTCACATATGGGGCTGTTAAAAACACAGATAATCTGGTTGTCATAGACGACTCTATTGTCAGGGGGACTACACTTCGCAGAAGCATTCTTAGAATACTTGACACACTAAACCCAAAAAGGATTGTGATTGTATCATCTGCCCCTCAAATCAGATACCCCGATTGCTATGGTATTGATATGACCAGAATGGGTGAGTTTATTGCATTTAATGCCGCAATTGAGCTGCTTAAAGAGCGTGGAATGAGCTCAATAATCGAGAATGTCTATGCCAAATGTAAGGCACAGGAAGGATTGCCCAAAGAGCAATATGTCAATTATGTAAAAGAGATTTATGAACCATTCTCATATAGTGAGATATCTGACAGAGTTGCAAAGATGGTAAAAAACAGCTGTGTAAGGGCAGATGTTAAGGTTGTTTTTCAGAGTGTGGAGAGTCTGCACGAAGCATGTAAAGAGAATAGCGGAGATTGGTACTTTACGGGAAACTACCCTACACCCGGAGGGAATAAAGTGGTTAACAGAGCGTTTATTAACTGGAAAGAGGGTATTGATGAGAGGTCCTATTGATTACGGAGTATACTGTCATACTCTATTTTCTCTCAATCTCCCTTAGGCTTTCCATCTTTTTCTTTTCCAGAAATCCAAAAATAGAATCAAGATGTTCGGTTACTCTCCCATTTCCAAACTCATAGACCTTTGATATAAGCCCATCAAGAAAATCTCTATCGTGAGATACTACAATTAAAGTACCGTCATAATCTTTCAGGGCCTGTTTAAGAATCTCTTTAGATCTCATATCAAGATGGTTTGTAGGCTCGTCAAGAATAAGAAGGTTTACCGGAAGCAGAAGTAATTTTACCATGGCAAGTCTGGTTCTCTCTCCACCCGAGAGTACCTTCACCTTTTTATCTGACTCCTCTTTTCCAAACATAAAGGCACCAAGAAGATCTCTAATCCTGCTTCTTATCTCGCCTGTGGCAGCATCATCTATTGTCTGAAATACAGTTAACTCTTCGTCAAGGAGTGACGCTTGATTCTGTGCAAAATAACCAATCTGAACATTGTGCCCTAATGCTACTTTCCCTTCATGTTCTATCTCCTTCATGATGCACTTTACAAGGGTTGACTTACCCTCTCCATTTTTTCCTACAAAAGCAACCTTATCTCCTCTGTGAATAGTGAATGAGGCATTGGAAAAGACAACCTTACCCGAATACTCTTTACCTGCACCATCCGCAATAACCGGAAAATTCCCTGATCGTGGAGAGGGCGGAAACTTTAGTCTTAAAGCTGAGTTATCAATCTCATCTACCTCAAGAATGTCAAGTTTTTCAAGCATCTTGACCCTTGATTGGACCTGATTTGTTTTGGAATAGGTTCCTTTAAACCGCTCAATAAACTCTTTTGTATCTGCAACCATCTTCTGTTGCTCCTCATATGCTCTCTGCTGCTGTTCCCTTCTCTCCTTTCTAAGCTCCAAATAATGAGAATAGTTAACCTTATAATCATATATCCTTCCCATAGTCAGTTCAACTGTTCTGTTAGTTACTCTGTCTACAAATGATCTGTCGTGAGATATAAGCACAACCCCTCCTGTTTGATTAACAAGAAACTCTTCTAGCCACATAATAGACTCTATATCGAGGTGATTAGTAGGCTCATCCAGAAGTATTAAATCTGGTTTACGCAAAAGTATCTTGGCAAGTTCAATTCTCATTCTCCAACCTCCGCTAAACTCACATGTATCTCTATGCAAATCTTCCCGCTTAAAGCCCAAGCCGAGCAATACCTTCTCTACATCCTCCTGATAATTGGTGGCATCAATAGCATAATACTTTTCGCTTACACTCGTAAGCTCTTCGATTATTTTATAATACTCGTCGGAATCATAATCGCTTCTTTGCTGTAGTTCCAAATTGAGTTCCTCTATTTTTCTCTCAATATCATGAAGATGAGAAAATGCAAGGGAGGTTTCATCAAAGACTGTCCTTGAGTCCTGAGTCATTAAATGTTGTGGCAGGTATGCTATCACAGAGTCAGGAGGATAAGAGACAACACCTCTGGAAGGGGTTCTCACTCCGGCAAGTATTTTTAAAAGGGTAGATTTTCCTGCACCGTTTTTACCCATTAGTGCAATTCTCTCTCTGGGATTAATCACGAATGATACATTACTAAAAAGAGTTGTTCCGCTGAACTCTACACTAAGTCCGTCTATTGAAATCATTATTTATTTTCACTTAAAACCGGCGCGCAAGATATATCTTTTTTATGACAGTCTATATAACACAGGAGATGTTAACATAGCAGTCATGGGCAGATAAAGAAAAATCTCAATATTTATTAGTACCATAGTAACAATTTTAAAACATCGGTTATATATGTTTTTCATAACTTCTAAAGGAGAATATGGGAAGAAGAATTTTCATTCCAAACTCCAATTAATATTACTCTTGTACATTATATCTCTGTTGTTTATATCTTGTGATTCTACCCAAGACAACTCAACTGATAATTTATCATTTCCCAAAATATTGATTACAGACGGCTTTACCATTAATCCTGATTCATCCCATCTACCTGTTGTTATTAAAGCTATAACTCCCAATCCAGTCAAGGTAAAACTAAAACCGGAGATACCGGAGATCTCCCCTATCAGACCATCTTCAGGGGCAAAAAAGCTCAATATATTACCTCCTCAAATCAAAAGACCAGGAGAAAACGGACTACTCTCCCCCTCAATTGTAAAGGCCGTTTCAACCCCAGTATATTGCAAATCTCCGGATGTTGTGCTTGTCAAAGACGCCTATATTAAAGATATAAATCCTCATAATTTCAGTAATTTCAGTAAACTTCAAGGATTAAGGCACGACCAGATCAGATCAATGACTCTGGATAGTCTGGGGAATTTATGGCTTGGTACCGATGATGGTCTTACAAGGTATGACGGGAAACACTTCTCTCACTACACAACAAAGCAGGGACTCAATAATAATCTTATTCTATCGGTATTCTATAACTCCAGGGGGGAGCTGTGGTTTGGGACATTCAGGGGAGGCGTTACTAAATATGATGGAAAATATCTGACAATATATACAACAGAAAACGGGCTCTCCAACAATGTGGTAAACTGGATAACAGAAGATAGCTCCGGAAATATGTGGTTTGCTACCGGGGATGGAGCTGTAAAGTTTGACGGTACTAACTTTATTACTTACAGGGAGGAGAACGGACTTGCAAATAACGATGTAAGAGCAATAGAGGAGGACTTCGAAGGAAATATCTGGTTTGGCACCTATGGTGGAGGAGTATCTGTTTTGAAAGGGGAATCATTTTATAACTACTCCGAGAAAGAGGGTTTAAGTCAGGACTTTATCTTGTATCTTTACCCGGATAATCTGGGCAATATGTGGATTGGAACAACAGGCAAGGGTCTTGTTAAATACAGTGATTACTCTTTTGAGCAATATACCAAAGATGAGGGGTTATGCAGTAATAATGTCAGATCTGTTTTCGCAGACAGCAACGGAGATATATGGATTGGAACTGCTGATGGTGGCTTATCAAGATATGACGGAACCTTCTTCACAAATTTCACAACCAACGAAGGACTCGCATCTATGTATATCCGTAAAGTTCTTCAGGATAGAGAGGGCAATATATGGATAGCCACCAGAGGGGCAGGACTTACAAGATACGATGGAGATAGATTCACTCATTATACACATAATGAAGGCCTTAGCAATAGCAGAGTAATGAGTATCACCGAAGATAGAGGCGGAAATATGTGGTTTGGGACATATGGAGGTTACGTAACCAGGAGCTCAGTTCGCGATTCTAACGGAATCAGAAAAAGGTACTTTTCATCTTTTGGAATAGATGAAGGGTTGTTTAGCAGTAGAATTTACACTGTTATTGAGGATGGCAGAGGTGATATCTGGTTTGGTTCTGACGGAAATGGTATAACGAAATATGACGGTGAATATACTTATAACTATTCAGAGAATAACGGTCTATGTTTTAATAGTATAAGAACAATATTTGAAGATAAATCCGGTTATTTATGGATAGGATCTTATGGATTGGGGGTCTCAAAATTTGATGGGACAAACTTTACAAATTACTCTATAAATGAGGGGTTAAGCAGCAACAATATTCTCTGTATAAATCAGGACAATGACGGAAATATCTGGTTTGGAACTGATGGTGGAGGAGTTACAAAATTTGACGGCCAACACTTTACTCACTTTAATGTGAGAAGTGGCTTTTTTAACAATACAGTTTATAGTATAAAAATTGATAAAAATGACAATATCTGGTTTGGAACCGGTGGCGATGGGGTGGTCAAATATGACGGAGTTAAATTTACAAGCTACTCGGAGGAGAGCGGGCTAAATAATTCTCACGTTCTTAGTCTTCTAATAGATTCTAGAGGTAATCTGTGGGCCGGCACAAGATTTGGGGTGAATCTTCTTGAAAGTGAGAGTATACTAAAAAGCAGAGATTCAAATGCTTCTCCCCTTTTTTTAAGTTACGGATATGATGACGGATTTCTTGGAATAGGGTGTAACCTTGACGCTATTTACGAAGATAAAGATGGCAATATATGGGTTGGAACAAATGATCGTCTTACAAAAATAGAGCCCCAAAGTAAAAAAAATATCCAATCATCTCTTAATCTGAGAATTTATAAAATCGGCCTTTTTAATGAGGATATTCCATGGACAGAGCTTGTAGAAAAGAGGGATACATCCATTTTATTAAAGAATGGAATCAATGCCGGTAAAATCGTATTTAATGGAATAAGCAGTTGGTATACACTTCCGGAAAATCTTAAGCTCTCCCACAGACAAAACTATATCTCAATAAGCTATATTGGGATCTCTCAGAAAAACTCAAAAAAGATAAGATATCACTATAAGTTAGATGGGCTTGATGAATCCTGGAGCTCTCTTTCTGATAAAACAGAAGTGACATACGGAAATCTAAATCCCGGAAAATACAATTTTAAGGTAAGAGCATTAAGCGCAGAGGGTAACTGGAGTAACGAACAGAGTTTTAAGTTCATCATAATGAGTCCTTGGTGGAAGAGCTGGTGGTTCTATCTTATACTTATAATATCATTTGTTATAGCTGTTTACAGCTTAATACTCCAAAGAGAGAAAAGACTCAATAAAGATAAAAAGAGACTTGAGAAAAAGGTGGCAGAACAGACACGTGAACTTACAGATAAGAATAGAGAGCTTTTGATTGCTAATGGAGAGAAGGATAAGCTTTTTTCAATAATTGCTCATGATCTCAAAGGTCCCTTCAGCAGTTTTCTTGGATTAACTCAGCTAATGGCAGATGAATCACAGGATCTTACAAAGGATGAAGTCAAGGATTTTGCCTTAAGTATGAACAGCTCTGCAACTAATTTATATAATCTTCTTGAGAATCTGCTTCAATGGTCAAGGATGCAACAATCTGAGATTCCCTATACTCCTGCCGCTATAAATATAAGCGCTCTTGTGCGGGAGGTAATGGCGCTTTTAAATCCTGCAGCAGATAAAAAAGAGATAGAAATAATTAACGATATCCCGGAAAAACTCTTCATCTTTGCAGATAGTAATATGTTTATGACAGTTATCAGAAACCTTATCTCAAATGCAATTAAATTTACTCCTCACAGAGGAAAAGTTAATATATCTGCAAAAGATAGAGGTGATGGCTTCATAGAGGTCTCTATTAAGGATAGCGGAATAGGAATGAGCAGCGATATTATTGGCGGGCTTTTTAGGATTGATACAAAAAAGAATAGATATGGCACTGACGGTGAAGCAAGTTCAGGGCTTGGTCTTATGATTTGTAAAGAGTTTATTGAGAAACAGGGTGGAGAGATATGGGTCGAAAGTATAGAAGGGAGGGGCTCGGAATTTATTTTTAAACTCCCTCAAAGTCAATTAATTGATTGATTGATAAATATTAATTTATAAGTATAATTTCATAAAATGTCCAGAATATACAAACTAATAGTAATCTTTACTCTTTTGGCAACAACATTCAGTTGCGACAAAATAAAAGAGCTGGCAACACTCTCTATTTCCACTAAATTTGAGACTGATTTTCCAATTTCGATCACTGCTGCTTCTGCAACAAATTCAGATATTGTTGCGCTGAATGCAGCCTTGACAAATTTTGTTATCAGCGAAGAGATTCGTATTCAGGATAACTTCGATCTGGAGCCCTACCTTAAGAAAATCAAAGAGATTGATTTAAACTCTGTCGTTATTACCGTAAGCGGACTTACACCCGGACAGACCATACAGACAGTATCCCTAAGTGTGGCTGGTATAGGCAATATTATTACTATAAATAATATTACTAATGAGAATAATAGCTTCTCTCCTACTGTTCCAAAGACTCTTTTAGATCAGGTATCAGCCAAACTACTAAGTGATAAGAAAATAGTTGTAACAGTTGAGGGTATCGCAACTGCTCCTTTAACAGGTATTATAAAATTAGCAATAGACGCAAAAGTTGTTGCATATATTCTTAACTAATCTATCACTGTTAAATAATGAACGGGAGATATAATATAAACCTGAGTAGAGTTAGAGGGCTCACTCTCTTTATACTTGTTATAATAGTAGGTCTTTTTTATATCTACTTTACTTGGGCGTCATTTGAGAAAAGGAAATCGCAAAATGTTATGCAAATAGCCCGCTCTGTGGTTGCTGTTTTCCCTGTGGATAAAATAGATAGTCTTGAGATAAATGAAAATGATCTTGAAAATCCTGTTTATATTAACATTAAGCAAAAACTGACAGAGGTTACCAGAGTAAATCCGGAAGTGAGATTTTCTTATCTCTATGCCCTTAAAGATAGTAAACTCTTTTTTATTGCAGATTCAGAGCCGGAAGATTCAGAAGACTACTCCCCTCCCGGAGAAGAGTTTGTAGAAGCAGATGAGCAAGATTTTGAACCATTTTTAAGCGGAAATGAACTGGTTACAAAACCATTGACAGATAGATGGGGTACCTGGGTAAGTGCATTTATTCCTGTAAAAAACTTAGAGACCGGAGAGGTAATAGCTGTATTCGGAATGGATTTTGACGCAAAGTCTTGGCGTTCTGAGCTTCTTGGGGACGTTTTAAAATCCGGACTACTTATATTCTTATTCCTGCTTGTTCTTGTTTTTCTTATAAGGATGTCAGGAAAAAACGCACTACTTAGAAGTGAGATAAAATTAAGAAAAGAGGTAGATGAGGCACTCTATGCAAGCGAGACAAGAATGCGCTCAATCACAGACTCTGCAAAAGATGCAATTATAATGATGGATGACAAAGGTCTTATTACCTATTGGAATCCTGCTGCAGAAGTTATTTTCGGATACAGTAATGATGAGGCACTCGGTAAAGGGCTTCACTCACTTATTGTTCCTGAGAAGTATCATTTAGCTCACTACTCAGCAATGCCTCACTTTGTGGAGACCGGAGAGGGGGCAGCAGTTGGGAAAACACTGGATCTTGAAGCTATCGATAAAAACAGAAGAGTCTTTCCAATTCAGATATCTCTATCTTCTATCTTAATTGATGGCAGATGGAATGCAATTGGTATATTAAGGGATATCTCCGAGCAGAAAAAATCAGAAGAGGCGATTATAAAGGCAAGAGAGGAGTCAGAAAGGGCAAACAAATCTAAAAGTATATTCCTCTCAAATATGTCTCATGAGATAAGGACTCCGCTCAATGCAATAATCGGGTTTTCACAGCTTTTAGGCAGAGAGAGTCATTTATCTATACGACAGAAGGAGTATATTGATTCAATTATACGGGCAGGAGAGCATCTGCTGGAGCTTATCAACGAGATTCTTGAACTTTCAAAAATTGAAGCCGGAAGGGTTACTATCAGCCCTTCAAATATCGATTTGCACGCTCTTTATCACGATATTCAAATGATTTTCAAGGAGAGGGCCAATTACAAAAATCTTCGCCTTATTTTTGAAAACAACGATCAGTTACCTCATTATGTTGTAGTGGACGAAGGGAAATTACGGCAACTGTTTGTTAATATTATTGGTAACGCAATCAAGTTTACAGAGGAGGGTGGAGTTGCAGTCCGTTCAAGAGTAGACAGAGTTGGAGAAAAATCATTTTTATTTGTTGAGGTACAAGACTCAGGGCCAGGAATTGATAAAAATGAGTTCGAAAAACTATTCCGACACTTTGAGCAGACCAGCTCCGGTATAAAAAAGGGGTCTGGCACAGGTCTTGGTTTGGCATTAAGCAAAGAGCTTGCTCTTATGATGGGAGGAGATGTAACAGTTACAAGTGAGCTTGAGGTTGGCTCTGTCTTTACATTTAGTATTGAGGTAACAGAGGGAAAAGAGGAGGATGTAGAGAGAAAAAACAGTAACAGAATCAAAGGAATTGTTGATGGAGATTCCAAATACCGAATACTTGTTGTAGATGACAAGAGAGAGAATCTGATGGTTGCAGTAAATCTCCTAAAGCTTATTGGCTTTATTACATACGAAGCCGTTGATGGATTGGATGCAATAGAGAAATTTAAAGAGTGTAAACCTCATCTGATATTAATGGATATGAGGATGCCTGTTATGGATGGATATGAGTCCACCAGAATTATTAAATCTATGGAACAGGGGGCTAAAACACCGATTGTTGCTCTTACAGCTAGTACATTTGAAGAGGAGAGAGAGAGAATAGAGTCCCTTAATATGCAAGGGTATGTTCGTAAGCCATTTAGAGAGAATGATCTATTATTGACAATGGGTAAGATTCTTGGGATTGAGTATATTTATGAAGAGGAGGATAATAAGAGTAAAGATATATCTCTTGAGAAGTCTACTGATATTAATGAAAATCTTGATAATTTATCCGAAAATACTGTTTCCGATATAATTAATGCAGTATCTGTAGCAGATATTGACAAACTTCTTTCAATTATTTCTGAGATTGAGCTCTAT
>JAUYTB010000160.1 GCA_030695305.1 Bacteroidales bacterium | reverse complement strand
AACCTTCACCATTAGCAGTATACCTTGTTCCGTTTGCCAATGAGATAATCTTTACTGTCTGCTCATTTACGGTAAGGGTACCTGTTTTATCGCTGGCAATTACGGTGCAACTCCCCAAACTTTCAACCGATGTCAATTTGCGAACAATTACATTTCGTTTTGCCATGCGCTTGGTTGCGATTGACAAGGCAACGGTTAATGCTACCGGTAAACCTTCCGGAATTGCCGAAACAGCCAATGCTACTACAAAAAAGAAGATAGAGGATATGTCCATTCCCTGCAGACGGAGCACAACAGCCAATATAAAGCTCAGGGCAATTATAAATAAGCTGATTTGTTTAATAAACTTCTCCATTCGCTGCACCAAGGGTGGTTTCGCGGAAGCCGACCCGCTTACGTCCTGCGAAATTTTGCCTACCTGAGTATCGGGGCCGGTGGAAACAACCACACCCATGCCTCTTCCTTTCAAAACGGTAGCCCCTGCAAAAGCCATATTCGTTCTTTCGGCAACACCAAGATTTTTCTGTAATACCTCAATCTTTTTTTTTGCTGCTATCGATTCACCGGTAAGGAAACTTTCATCAATTTCCAGGCCCGATACTTCGAGCAACCGCATATCGGCAGGCACTTTCATGCCCGACTCCAGCAACACAATATCGCCCGGAACAAGCTCTTCTGAAGGGGCTTCTTTTTCATTGCCATCCCTTCTCACCCTTGCCGTAATTTTCATTAATTTCTGTAAACTGTCGGCACTCCTCTCTGCGTTGTATTCCTGATAGGTGCCCAATGCGCTGTTAATTAGAATAACCAGAAAAATAAATATGGCATCTTTTCCCTCACCAATGGCTACTGAAGCAGCCGCTGCAGCAACAAGAATAAAAATCAACGGGTTCAATAACTGGTGCAGAACTATCTGTATGAGTGTGACCTTTTTCCCTTGCGGCAGTTTGTTTTCTCCGTAAAGCTGAATCCTTTTGTTTACTTCTTCCTGATTTAATCCGTTATCAGAAGTTTTCAACTCACTAAATATTTTTTCTTTACGAAATGCCTGCCAATGTTCTTTGGCTATCTTATCTTGA
>JAUYTB010000182.1 GCA_030695305.1 Bacteroidales bacterium | reverse complement strand
GTTCTGTTCTGGGATACTGTAATAAGGGAGTCTATACCCGATTGTTATGCAGATCTGGGATATAAGACTATGAGTACCAACCCATGTGGTGAGATACCTCTCTGTCCGTATGACTCATGTCGTCTGATAGCAATAAATCTTTACTCATATGTAGACAATCCGTTTACTCCAAAAGCAAAATTCAACGAAGAGCTCTTTCGGGATCATGTTCGAAAGGCGATGAGACTCAATGACGATCTTATCGATCTTGAAATGGAGAAGATTGAGGCAATAATAGACAAAATTGAGAAAGATCCCGAGGATCCTGAAGTTAAGCTTGCTGAGATTAATCTTTGGCAAAAGATCAAAGAGAAGACACTGGGCGGGAGAAGGACCGGGCTGGGAATAACTGCAGAGGGCGATATGCTCGCCGCGCTTGGTTTACGTTATGGCGATGAGAAGTCTACAGAGTTTGCCGTTGAGATTCAAAAAACACTTGCAGTTGAGGCGTACCGTTCATCTGCACTAATGGCAGTTGAGAGAGGGGCATTCCCAATCTTTGATGCAAAGAGAGAGGAGTCAAACCCTATGATTCAAAGAATCAGAAAGGAGGACGAATCTCTGTTCGATCAGATGGTCAGACACGGAAGGAGAAATATCTCCATGCTTACTATTGCCCCGACGGGTACAACATCTCTTATGACCCAGACAACATCAGGGATTGAACCTGTGTTTCTCCCTTTTTATAAGAGGCGCAGAAAAGTTAATCCAAATGATAAGAATGTAACTGTAACCTTCCGCGATGATGTTGGAGATGCATGGGAGGAGTTCTATGTTTTTCATCACAATTTCCTTGTGTGGTGTGAGAAGAATGGCTATAAGGCAGATAAGGTCAGATCTATGCAAGCCTCAGAAATTGAGGAACTTGTTGCCAAATCTCCCTACTATAAGGCCACTTCAAACGATATTGACTGGACAGCAAAGGTAAAGATGCAGGGTAAAATGCAGAAGTGGGTAGATCACTCAATTAGTGTTACAGTAAACCTGCCTAACAATGTGACAGAGGAGCTTGTGTCGGATGTTTACAAAACGGCATGGGAGTATGGATGCAAGGGTGTTACTGTTTACAGAGATGGCTCCAGGTCTGGCGTTCTGATATCTACAAAAGAGAACGAAAGCAAGGAGGCTCTTAAAAAAGCAGCGAGACCGAAATCTCTGGATGCAGAGGTTATACGTTTTAAAAATGGGGCAGAGCAATGGATTGCCCTTGTTGGACTTATGAAGGGAAGTCCGTATGAGATATTTACCGGATTGATAGATGAGGATACCAGAAGTATTCCTAAGTCTGTCTCTATGGGCTATATTGTTAAGGAGAAAGATGAGAACAGTAATACACGTTATGACTTCCACTTTATTGACAAATTTGGATATAGAAACATTGTTGGGGGAATCTCTCATATGTTTAACAAGGAGTACTGGAACTATGCAAAGCTTATTTCGGGCGTACTTCGTAACGGAATGCCGATAGTGGATGTTGTTAATCTTGTGAGCGGACTTCAACTGGACAGTGAGGCCATCAATACATGGAAAAATGGTGTTGAGAGAACTTTAAAGCGTTTTATCCCTGATGGTACAAAAGATGATTCAGGAAAGAGATGTGAAAAGTGCGGATCAGAGAATCTTCTCTATCAGGAGGGTTGTCTAACATGTATGTCTTGTGGAAATTCAAAATGCGGATAGATGATAATTTTTCCAAAATGCAAGGTAAATATAGGCCTTCGGATTATTGAAAAACGGAGTGACGGATATCATAATCTGGAGAGTCTTTTTCTTGATTGTGATACACCTTCCGATATTCTTGAGATTGTAGAGAGCGATGAGCTCTCTTTTTCTATTTATGGATCGGAGCTGGACTGCAAACCTCAAGATAATATCTGCATAAAGGCCTATAATCTTCTCAATAAAGAGTTTAATTTGCCTGGAGCGGAGATACACCTCAACAAAGCGATACCCTCCGGTGCCGGACTAGGTGGGGGCTCTTCGGATGGTGCCTGTACCCTAATTCTTCTTAATAGATTATACAGTCTGGGATTAGACACATACAAACTTGCCGGCTATGCAGCGGTTTTAGGCAGTGACTGCCCTTTCTTTATTTATGCTCATAATGAGAAAGGAAGAGAGAGAAACCCAATGATTGTAAAAGGGAGAGGAGATATTCTGGAAGATGTTCATATTCCGCATCTCGAAGGATATAGCGTTAGAATTGTAACTCCTCCTGTATTTATATCAACAGCAAGGGCATATTCCGGAATAACACCAAAACAACCTAAGTTATCTATAGAAAAGATCTTAAGTATGCCGGTAGAGATATGGAGAGATTATCTGGAAAATGATTTTGAACAAGATATTTTTCGGGAGTATCCATTACTTGCTCAATACAAAGAGGAGTTATACCAAAGCGGGGCAGTATATGCCTCTATGAGTGGGAGCGGATCTTCCCTTTTTGGGCTATTTAAGCTCAAATAATTGCTTAGTACTCTGCAAAAATTCTTTGAATCTCTGCACAATCTTTTGTGCGGGTAAGTGCCAGCATAAGAAGTATTCTCGCTTTCTGCGGGTTTTTATTAAAACTTACCGGAGCTTTTATATCATAATTTTCTGCCGCAAGATCTACTCCACCCTCTGCAACCCGGGACGATCTTACTATCGCCACACCCCTGGAGAGCCCTCTCTCAATTGCCTTTGAGATCTCTTTATTATAATTGCCGTGTCCCACTCCTGCAATGACTATCCCCTTTGCATTTGAATCTATTATTGCATTTATTGCCACAGCAGAAGAGAATGCATATGCGTAAACTATCTCTGTAACCGGTAATGATTTAACCCCGTTTATATCAAATACAGAGCTTGAGGTGTGGGTGTTGCTGTTTTCTCTGTAAAACTGAGGAGCTCCGTCTCTCATATAACCCATTGCACCGAAACCGGGAGCACTGAATGCATCTGAATTTACTGTATGTGTTTTTGTTACATCATTTGCAGAGAAGATATAATCATTCATAACCACCATAACACCTCTGTTAGCAGAAATAGGATTTGAGGCAAGAGCAACGGCATTGTATAGGTTAAACGGACCATCTGCGCTTAATGAAGTGGCTGCCCTCATCGCTCCGGTAAGGACAACTGGTTTGGTATGACGGACGGTAAGATTTAAAAAATAGGCGGTCTCTTCCATAGTGTCTGTCCCGTGTGTAATAACAACTCCGTCACACAAATCATTGGAAAAGAGGTGGTCAATACTCTTCCATAGCTCCAGCCATATTCGCTCTTCCATATCCTGACTGGCTATATTAGATATCTGAATACCTTTAAGATCGGCCAGCTTTTCTATATCGGGCACAGATGCTATAATCTGACTTATACTAAGTACTCCGGGCCTGTAAGAGGCTTGAGTTGCGCTTGCGGCAGATCCTGCAATTGTTCCTCCGGTTGCGAGAATTACAACTCTAGGTTTGCTTTGTGTGAGCTGATCTGCATAAATACTCCGGGAAAAGGGTAGAGAGAGGAATACAAGAAGAAGTAAGCGAGATATAATTTTTT
Organism: Bacteroidales bacterium; assembly: GCA_030695305.1. GTDB lineage: Bacteria > Bacteroidota > Bacteroidia > Bacteroidales > UBA932 > Bact-08. Next base: position 9,582 of record JAUYTB010000182.1, on the reverse strand, counting down.
TCATAGCAATTATTTTTGAGTATAATAAAAAAGGCCGATCCCCTGCTACAGACATCGACCCCTTTCTTGTGTACTAAAACCTAAACCTACACATAGAAGATGCAAGAGAAGTTCAAAACGTTGCATCATATGTTAAAAATTATCAGTTTTTTTTAAAATAAGAAGGGGTAAGCGGGCAGCAAAAAAACCTATAATAGCTATACCACACACAGTTATGATAACATCTGAAGTTTTCACAATAACAGGATAACTGTCAATAATAAAATTTCCGGGCATTGGAATTATGCCAAAAGCTTGCTGAGCAAAACATAATAAGAGTGCAATTAGAGTACCTGCCGATAATCCAAGCAGAGAGATCATCCACCCCTCGAAAAGAAAAATTCGCATTATAAGCCTCTCACCTGCTCCCATTGACTTTAAAGTTAATGCATCCTCACTCTTCTCAATTATAAGCATGGAGAGAGAGCCAAACAGATTACAGGAGATAATTATCAGCACAAATAGAAGAATGATGTATATCGTCAGTTTTTCTGACTCCATCATCTTGTAGAGCGTCTCATTCTGCTCATATCTGTCTTTAACATGATACCCATCTTTAAGCAGAGCTTTTAAATTTTTTTTAAGACCTTGAAGATCTCCGGATTCTTTAAGATATAGCTCTACAGAAGAGACTTCGTCTTCGTACTCAAGAAGCTCCCGGGCGACCTCAATAGGGACAAATAGATATTTTTTATCGAAACCCTGCTCAAGAGAGAAGATGCCGGCGGGAAATACCCTCTCTCTGTTTAGGGAGGAGGCCGGATTCATCATTGAGAGCTGACTGTTTCGGGAGGGAAAATATAGATAGAGCGGATCAACAAAGTGTACACGGACACCGAGATGTTGCGCCAGTGACCTTCCAAGAATTGCTTGCGGAAGCTCTCCGTGATAGAGTGAGAACTCCCCCTCTTTTATATATTCACTTAGTTGAGTAATTTGGGAGTAAGTACTATCCACCCCCTTTATGATTGCAACAGACTCCTGCTCACCATACTTTATAAAGACATTCTCTTCTACAACCTCGCAAAAATAAGCTATTCTTGAATCTCTCCTTATTGTTTCAAAATCAGGTGAGTTGGGAGAGAAGCTCTTTCCGGTAGCCGGAGTAATTAATAGGTCTGACTCATATGTCCCATAAAGAGATTTTATCAATCCCTCAAAACCGTTATAGACAGACAAGATTATTATAAGGGCTGCTGTTCCTACTGCAATTCCGGTCGCACTTATCAAGGAGATGATGTTGATAACATTGTGAGACTTCTTCGCAAAAAGGTATCGCCTTGCTATGAAGAGAGATAGATGCAATTTCAGTTATTTTAAACGGATTATAAATCTGTAGCTATTTTTTCAGAAGTTCATCAATCCTCTCGACATAATCCAAAGAGTCGTCTATAAAGAATACCAGGTCGGGGACAATCCGCAGCTGTTTTGATACTCTTCTTCCCAACTCACCTCTGAGGGCTCTGGATGACTCGCCGATATTTTTAAATACCTCACCGGATTTCGCTGAGGGGAAAATGCTAAGGAATACTCTAGCCACGGAGAGATCCGGACTAATCCTCACTGATGTTACCGTGACCATTGCTCCTCCATACGTAGAGGTACCCTTCTCCCGGAACATTTCGGAAAGGTCTCTCTGTAGTTGACGTGAGACCTTTTGTTGTCTTGTGCTTTCACCCTCCATATTATTTGATTTTTAAAATAAAGTAGTTCTTTTTTCCCTTTTGTATGAGAATATATTTGTCGTTAAGCAGATCTTTACCGGAAAGAGTTAAATCTGCCGATTCAACTTTGGTTTTATTAATACTAACGCCGCCTGCGGAGATCATCTTTCTGCACTCACCTTTTGATGAGAAGACAGAGCTTTTTACAGCAAGTATATCAATGATGTCACAATTCAGATCGGAGGATTCAATATCGAATTGAGGAACACCTTCGAATATGCTCAGAAATGTCCTTTCGTCGATCTCTCTGAGAGTTTCTCCTGTAGATTGACCAAAAAGTATGGAGGATGCTTTAACAGCCTTGTTGTACTCCTCTTCTCCATGTACCATAGTTGTTACTTCCTGTGCAAGCCTCTTTTGAAGCTCTCTCAAATGTGGAGCCTCACGATGGTGTAATATCTCAATATCAATGGTCTCCTTTGAAAGCATAGTGAAAATGCGGATATAACGCTCGGCATCCTCATCACTAACGTTTAGCCAAAACTGATAGAATGCGTATGGCGTTGTATATTTTGCATCAAGCCAGATATTACCCTGCTCCGTTTTTCCAAACTTTCCTCCATCTGCCTTGGTTATAAGAGGGCAGGTGAGTGCAAATGCCTCTCCTGACTCTTTTCTGCGTATTAGCTCTGTGCCTGTTGTTATATTTCCCCACTGATCACTTCCTCCCATCTGAAGCTTACACCCATATTTTGTGTAGAGGTAAAGGAAATCATATCCCTGAACGAGCTGATAAGTGAACTCAGTAAATGACATTCCCTCCCGCTCATCTCCGGTAATCCTCTTTTTTACAGACTCTTTACTCATCATATAGTTGACTGTAATGTGCTTTCCTATATCGCGGATAAAGTGGAGAAATGTGTAATCTTTCATCCAGTCGTAATTATTGACAAGGATTGCTCTGTTTGGAGCGTCAGAATCAAAGTCTAAAAAAATTGAGAGCTGTCTCTTTATTGAGTTCTGATTATGGCGAAGCGTCTCTTCGTCCAGCAGGTTTCTTTCGGAAGATTTCATAGAGGGGTCTCCAATCATTCCGGTTGCTCCCCCTACAAGTGCAATAGGTCTGTGTCCGCATGCCTGTAAGTGTTTAAGCATCATAATGCTTACAAGGTGTCCTATATGCAGGGAGTCTGCGGTAGGGTCAATTCCTACATATGCAGACGTTTGCTCTTTCTGTAGTTGCTCTTCGGTCCCGGGCATAATATTATGGACCATTCCTCTCCAAGTTAGTTCTTTAACAAAATTGCTCATTAGCTCCTTAATTTTGAGCAAAAGTAAGGTTTTTTCTTTACTTTTGCCCGCTAAGAGACAACATAAGTTATTACCCGGCTAATTTTTATAATCAAATGATTAACTATAAACTCAAACAATATCTCAAAAGAGCAATTTTTTCTTTATTTGCTCTGGTATTATCTCTATCTGCCATCACGGCACAAGTATCAGATACTCTAATATCAAGAGTGGAATCCATCTCAGGTGTTTCGAGTGTCAAATCTTTGAATAGTACACATTTTAATCAAAAATATGTGCTCTTTATAGAACAACCAAAAGATCATTCAAATCCCTCTGCGGGAACATTTCTTCAAAGGGTATTTGTAATGAATATTGCTCTTGACAGACCTACAGTTTTGGTTACCGAGGGCTATGGAGCAGGATATGTTCAGAACCCGTCATACAGAGAGGAGATTTCAAGACTGTTAAATACAAATATAGTCTTTGTGGAGCATAGATATTTTCTTGAATCTATTCCTGAAGATAAAGATTGGAAGCATCTTACAGCAAAGAACTCGGCGTACGATTTACATAATGTAAGAAGGGCACTCGCAGATCTCTACAAGGGAAAGTGGATTGCTACCGGTATAAGTAAGGGAGGGCAGACAGCTCTTCTTTATACAGCATTCTTTCCGGAAGATGTAGATATAACAGTTCCTTATGTTGCTCCTCTTTGCAGGGGAAAAGAGGATGGCAGACACGAAATCTTTCTGGCAAAGAGGGTAGGAACAGCAAAGGAGAGAGCGACTCTTGAAGATCTTCAGAGGGAGATCCTTAAAAGAAGAGATGAGCTTCAGCCAAAATTTGATTCATTATGTAATGTAAAGAGATATGTTTTCACTCTTCCTTACGATCAGATTTACGACTACTCTGTGCTTGAACTTCCGTTTGCCTTCTGGCAGTGGGGTAGTCCAATCTCTGAAATTCCCCCGATTGGTTCGTCTGCAAACGAGCTATTCAAATACTGGATGAAGATCAGCTCTCCCGATTACTTTGTTCATGATACACCTACTACCCCTTTCTTTGTACAGGCGGGCAGAGAATTGGGCTACTACGGATACGATATTAAGCCATTTAAAGGTCTGCTTAGAATAAAGAGATCAAAGGGATATCTGGATAAAATCTTCGTTCCTGCAGATGCCCGATATAAGTTTGACAACTCTCTCTACAGAAAACTCAGAAGGTTTGTTGCAAAAACCGATAAGAGGATGATGTTTATTTATGGAGAGTATGACCCATGGAGTGCTGTAATGGTAAATGAACCAAAGAGTGAGAATGTTGTTGTTTTAGTTGAGCCAAAGGGGAGTCACAGGGCTAGGATTTCGACTCTGCCCTCCGATTTAAAAGATGAAGCGATATCCATACTGGAGAGATGGCTCCAAGAATAGCATTATATGATTGATTTTAAAGAGATTGAACTTAAAGATAAAGAGTGGGCAGATCATTTGCTCACTCACTCCGGCTACCAAGGGGCAGAGTACTGTTTTACTAATCTCTATATATGGGATGGTATCTATAAATCCAAGATAGGCAGATATAAGGATTTCCTGATTCTAAGAACAGGAACTGAGGGTGACTACCATTACCTCTATCCACCGGGCAGAGGAGACAAAAGAGAGATTATTGATCTATTGATTAATGAAGCTGAATCAGGAGATTATCCCCTCTCTTTTATTGGGTTAACAAGAGAGACGAGAGAGGAGTTGAACCGTCTATTCCCGAATAAGTTCAGATTCACACCTGTCAGAGATAGTTTTGACTATATATACGAGGTTGAGAAGATGATATCTCTCACAGGAAAAAAGCTCCAGCCAAAAAGGAATCACCTCAATTATTTTTCAACTAATTATAAATGGAGCTATGATGTTTTAACCGAAAAAAACATCGATGAGGTCCTGGACTTTAATCATGAGTGGTGTATAAGAGCAGATTGTTCTAAGTATGAGACACTCTCCTGGGAGAGTTGTGCTGTTGAGAAGTGTCTGGCAAATTATGGCCGGTTAAATCTGATTGGTGGATTATTGAGAGTTGAGGGAGAAGTTGTTGCATATACTATAGGAGAGACATTGAATACGAACACTTTTATCGTTCATATAGAGAAAGCCTTCCCGGATGTAAGAGGAGCATATCCAATGATTAACAGAGAGTTTCTTAAGAGAAATGCTACGATGTTTAATTATGTAAACAGAGAAGACGATATTGGAGACGAGGGTTTAAGAAAAGCAAAGGAGTCATACTATCCAATATTTATGCTAGAAAAATTCTCTGCAAAACTTTTTTAATTATATTTGCATCATTAACAAATATTAATATAAGTTGGAACCTCCCAGTAGCATTTTAGATGATTATTTCTCCAGAGGTATTTTTCTTCTCCTCTCATTGACACTCTATGCTCTAATTAAAGGTGTTGGCTTCTCTTTCGAGACAGCTAAAAAGGGTTGGGCTAAGGAGTATGTGAGCAGAACCGATAGAAGGGCAAAAAGGATATCCGGATTTATGTCAGCTACGTCTGGATTTGCAGATAACATATATTTTATATCCCTCTCGTTAAAGATCTTAATAATTTATCTCTCATTTTCTCTACTTTCTAACAAGTATATGGCCCTGTTTATGGCTATTGTATTGATATTTGCGGCAAGTGAGGGGAGTATTGCACTTTTTAAAGGGAGAGAAAAGAGTTTATTGGAACGCACCTCTCTGTTTTTTGCAACTTTGTTCCGGGTGCTCTATCCGGTAACAATTATAACAATAAAATTTAAATCTATGCTTAATGAGGGGAGAGAGGAGAGAGATGCCCGCTCGTTTGAGGATTTCGCAGGTATAGGTAATGTGTCGGACTCAATTGATGCCGATGAGAAGAGGTTGCTTAAAAGCATTGTTGAGTTATCCGGGACTTGTGTAAGCGAGATTATGAGACCAAGAGTAGAGGTCTCTGCCCTTAGTACCTCTCTCAGTTCGTCAGAGGTCCTTCAAAAAGCCATTGAGTGCGGATATTCGAGATTGCCGGTATACGAAGATAATCTTGATAAAATTATAGGTTTCCTTTATGTTAAGGATCTTGTCTTCTATATTAAGGAGAATATTAAAGATTATAACTGGCACAAGCTGATAAGAGAGGCATACTTTGTTCCCGGCAGTAAGAAGATAAACGATCTACTGGAGGAGTTCAGACAAAAGAAGATCCATCTTGCGTTGGTAGTCGATGAGTATGGAGGAACTGACGGAATTGTAACACTGGAAGATGTTTTAGAGGAGATTGTTGGTGAAATTTCGGACGAATCTGATGGAGTTGATTTGAATTATAGAGATGATATAACTTAGTTTATAATATTTGAAATGGGACTTTTTTATAGCCGGCAACTTGAAAACGGAGCAACTATCTCCCTTTGGGATATTACTGAGAGTGAAGAGGAGCTAATGAAACTCTGTTCTGTGCCAAAAGAGGAGTTAGACGAACTTCGTCTTATTAAGAATTCAGCCAGAAGGCGTGAGCGTTTGGCTGTCAGAGCATTGCTAAATGTGCTTTTTGACGGGAAGGTCTATCTAGGTCACCACGACAATGGAAGACCCTTTTTGCAAAACAGTCTTACAGAGATAAGCATCTCGCACACAAGCAGATTTGTCTCAATTCTAACACATCCGGAAGAGAGTGTTGGGATAGATATTGAGTCACTGGAGAGAAGTTTCTCGGCAGTTGAGAAAAAGGCTCTCTCTAACCAGGAGAGAGAGGCACTGAGTGAAAGACAGAGAAATACACACCTTGCAATTTACTGGAGTGCAAAAGAGGCGCTGTTTAAGAGGATGTCTCTAACAGATGTGGATTTCGCCAATCAGATGTTTATAAAGCGATTTACTCCAAAAGAGAGTGGCGATCTTTACGCTTTGTTTACCGATAAGGAGGGTGAACAACAGGAGTTCGAACTCTCTTACGAGATTCTGGAAAACCATGTTATGGCCTGGATTGTTGGATAATTAAACCCTTTGAAATAGAGGAGCTATCCAATAATCTGTTTTGAGTGGTTTTTTGTATCCACTTTCTCTATTACATTTGAGATAATACCATTTTCATCTATAATAAAGGTCTTCCTTATTATGCCATCATACTCCTTTCCCATAAACCTCTTTCTTCCCCACGCACCATAACTATTAAGTATATCTCCATTTATATCTGAGATTAAAGTAAAAGGTAATTTATGCTTCTCTATGAATCCCTTGTGTGATTTTTCACTGTCTTTACTTACACCTACAACTTTGTACCCCAATGATAGAAATCTCTCATAGTTGTCTCTCAAGTCACATGCTTCAGCGGTACATCCGGGAGTGTTATCCTTAGGGTAAAAGTATAGAACAAGTTTTGACCCCTTAAAATCAGCTAATTTAATTTCATTTCCATCTTGGTCTTTGCCTGTAAAGTCAGGTGCGGTATCTCCTTTATTTAACATTTTGCTGCTTTTTATTGATTAATAGATTCATTTGCCAAAAAAGAGAGTGCTCTCTATTTTCTATATATGTAAACAAATTATGATTAACAATGTTCATGAGTATTATCTGGAAACGTCTGAATAACAGTAATCAAAAAAGAGGATAACTAAAAACGTTTTAGTCACCCTCTTAATACTATGAGATAACATTTGAGCTATCTGCTTGCCTTATTGTGGTTACATCATTCCACCCATTCCGCCCATTCCAGGGTTACCCATAGGGGCAGGATTATCCTCTTTCTTCTCTGCAAGCACACACTCTGTGGTTAAAAACATTCCTGCAACAGATGCTGCGTTTTCAAGAGCGACACGTGTTACCTTGGTTGGATCGATAACTCCAGTTGAGTAGAGGTTCTCATACTTATCTGTTCTTGCATTGAACCCAAAGTCACCTTTTCCCTCTTTTACTTTTTGAATAACGATACTTCCTTCAATTCCGGAGTTCTCAACAATTAGTCTCATTGGCTCTTCGATTGCGCGGGAAACTATTGCAATACCTGTATTCTCATCTTCGTTGTCACCTTTAAGGTCTTTTAGTGCCTCTATTGCGCGGATGTATGCAACTCCGCCACCCGGTACTATTCCCTCCTCTACAGCTGCTCTGGTTGCACTTAGTGCATCATCAACCCTGTCTTTCTTCTCTTTCATTTCTACTTCGGTAGCAGCACCTATATATAGTACAGCTACACCTCCGGCAAGCTTGGCAAGTCTCTCCTGAAGTTTCTCTCTGTCATAATCGCTGGTTGTAGTCTCCATTTGTTTGCGAATCTGAGCTACACGCTTCTCAATTTCAACCTTCTCGCCGGCGCCATTTACAATGGTTGTATTCTCTTTATCTATTGAAACTTTGTCTGCACGACCAAGCATCTCTGTTGTTGCAGCATCAAGACGAAGACCCTTCTCTTCTGATATTACAGTACCTCCGGTGAGGATTGCAATATCTTCTAGCATCTCTTTTCTTCTGTCGCCAAAACCAGGAGCCTTTACTGCAGCAATCTTGAGCGTCCCGCGCAGGCGATTTACAACAAGTGTTGCAAGGGCCTCTCCGTCAACATCCTCTGCAATTATTAGAAGAGACATTCCTCCTTGTGCAATTGGCTCAAGAACCGGCATAAGATCTTTCATTGTTGAGATCTTCTTGTCGGTAATAAGGATAAGGGGCTTCTCAAGAACTGCCTCCATCTTCTCAGGATTTGTCATGAAGTAAGGAGATATATAACCTCTGTCAAATTGCATACCTTCAACAACTTTAACTTCGGTATCTGTACCTTTTGCTTCTTCAACAGTTATCACACCCTCTTTTTTAACTTTACTCATCGCCTCTGCAATAAGTTTACCAATCTCAAAGTCGTTATTGGCAGAGATTGTAGCAACCTGCTCTATTTTTGTGATATCGTCACCAATAGATTGGCTTTGCTTCTTAAGTGACGCAACAACAGCTTTTACTGCTTTATCGATACCTCTTTTTAGGTCCATTGGATTTGCACCTGCGGTAACGTTCTTAAGCCCTACATTAATAATTGATTGAGCAAGAACAGTTGCAGTAGTGGTTCCATCTCCTGCCTGATCGGCTGTTTTTGATGCAACCTCTTTAACCATCTGTGCTCCCATATTTGCAAAGCGATCTTCAAGTTCAATCTCTTTTGCAACAGTTACTCCATCCTTTGTTATCTGAGGAGAGCCGTATTTCTTATCAATTACTACGTTTCTTCCTTTGGGACCAAGTGTTACCTTTACTGCATTAGCTAGTGCATCCACGCCCTCTTTCATAAGGTTACGGGCCTCAATGTTAAATTTTATCTCTTTAGACATACTATCTTAGATTTATTAAATTATTACTAATTATTATTAAATTATAGATCTACTGGTATTTATACCGTAAATTTAATTAACCGATAACTGCAAGTACATCGGATTGACGCATCATCAGATACTCCTTTCCCTCTACGGTTATCTCTGTTCCGGAATATTTACCATAAAGAACGATGTCTCCCTCCATTAACTCCATAGGCTCATCTTTTTTACCGCTTCCGGGAGCAATAACTTTACCCTGTTGTGGTTTCTCC
>JAUYTB010000180.1 GCA_030695305.1 Bacteroidales bacterium | reverse complement strand
TAATACATAGTGAGTTACATCTGCGATATGAACTCCAATCTCCCAGTTACCGTTCTCAAGCTTTTGGATAGATAGTGCATCATCAAAATCTTTGGCATCAGCCGGGTCAATTGTAAGAGTCGTGATGTTGCGAAAATCTCTGCGTGCTTTAATCTCCTCCCTGGTAATCTCTTCCGGTATAGTCTCTGCCTCTTTTTCTACTTTTGGGTCAAATTTGAAGGGAAGCCCGAACTCTGTAAGAATTGCGTGCATCTCTGTATTGTTGTCACCGGGTTTACCCAGTATATCCGTAATATGTCCCTTGGGTTCGTCAGATTTTCTTGGCCAGTCATCAACTATTGCTGCTACTTTGTATCCGTGATACTGCTTTTGATCTTCATCAATATCAACGGAGATATCATAGGGCATGTTTTTTCCCTCTGTTATTACCCATGCCTGATTCCCGGTTACCTGAAGTACTCCGATATGCGGCCTTTTGGAGCGCTCCTCAATATTGATTACCTCTCCCTCCCTTCTTGCACCAGCATCTCTTTTTTCTGAGTAGGCAATCCTTACAATATCTCCGTGAAGAGCTCCTCTGAGTCTCCTTGCGGGCACAAAAATATCTGCCTCTCCGCTCTCCCCGGCAATAAATGCGTAACCCTCCCTTGTCATCATCACTTTTCCGGTAATCTCTGCTTTAGCAGAAGCGGGTCTGCTACGATTAATGTTTTTACCGCTGCCCTCTTTGCGGTTATTTTTTCTTTTGGCCATAAATGTCTATTTTTGCGGAAGTATTAACGGACAAATGTAGCATAAATATGGATAAAAAAGTACTTTTAATGATATTGGACGGCTGGGGCGAGGGTGTCAAAAATGAGACAAATGCAATATATGTGCAGGGCTCTCCAAATATGGATTCAATCAGGAGCAAATACCCCAATTCGCTTCTGATGGCAAGCGGAGAAGATGTAGGATTACCGGAAGGTCAAATGGGGAACTCAGAGGTCGGACACCTTAATATTGGAGCAGGGAGAGTTGTATATCAGGATCTGGTAAAAATCAACAAAGAGTGCAGGAGTAAGACTCTTTTTAACAACAAAGAGATAAGGGAGACTTACAACTACGTTAAAAGTAGCGGCAAGGCGCTTCACTTTATGGGCCTGATGTCAAATGGTGGTGTTCACAGCTCTATGGAGCATCTCTTTGCTTTTCTGGATTTGGCACTTGAAAACGGAATAGAAGAGATCTATATTCATGCATTTATGGATGGAAGGGACACAGATCCCAAAAGCGGAATTAAGTATATCGAGCAGTTAGAGAACTATTTATCCGGGAACAGAGGGAAGCTTGCTTCAATTATTGGCCGTTATTATGCAATGGACAGAGATAAGAGATGGGATAGGATAAAAGAGGCATATGATCTGCTGGTAAAAGGTGTCGGAGAGCCGTTTACTAACGGTGTTGAGGCGATGCAGCGCAGTTACAACAACGGAGTTACAGATGAGTTTGTAAGGGCAAATATAGCTGTGGACCACAATGGAGATCCTGTAGCAACACTTAAAGAGGGAGATGCCGTAATATTTTTTAATTTCCGTAACGACAGGGCGAGGGAGCTTACTACAGTTCTCACACAGCAGGACCATGAAATGCCCGAGATGAAGGTTATTCCTCTCTATTTTTCTACACTTACCCCTTATGACGAAAAGTTCACAGGGTTGCATGTGCTTTACGATAAAGACAATCTTCCAAATACTATAGGTGAGGTTATTGCAAAAGCAGGTAAAAGACAACTCAGGATTGCAGAGACAGAGAAGTATGCTCATGTTACATTCTTTTTTTCCGGAGGGAGAGAGCAGCTGTTCGATAACGAGAATAGGATTCTGGTTAAGTCTCCTCCTGTTGCAACATACGATTTAAAACCGGAGATGAGTGCTCTTGAGGTGAAAGAGGAGCTCTTAAGAGAGCTTAAGACAGAGAGACCGGATTTTATTGTACTTAACTTTGCCAACGGAGATATGGTCGGACATACAGGTGTATTCAGTGCGATAAAGAAGGCGATAAAGACTGTGGACAGATGTGTTGCCGAGATTGTTGATGTTGCAAGAGAGTGTGGTTACTCTGTAATAATTACAGCGGATCACGGTAATGCAGATAATGCAGTAAACTCCGACGGCTCTCCAAATACAGCCCATTCGCTAAATCCGGTTCCATTTGTGGTAATAGATAAGGATGTATTTGAGGTTAAAGATGGTAAACTTGCAGATATCGCACCCACAATACTTAAGATAATGGGGATTCCTGCTCCTGCAGAGATGACCGGTGTTCCTCTTGTCTGAAGTTATCCTCTTTAGGATGTTAATAAGTTTCCAGGAGCCGGTTCAAAATTCCGGCTCCGATTTTCTATCTTTATCGCCTTAGCAAAAATCTAAAAATGGCCTTTGTTCACCTACACGTACACACTCAATACTCAATACTGGATGGCGCTGCCAATATTAAAAAGCTATTTGATAAAGCATCAGACGACAATCAGATAGCTCTATCAATAACAGACCATGGCAACATGTTTGGCGTCATGGAGTTTTTAAATACAGCAAACAAATACCCGGATGTTAAGCCAATTGTCGGGTGTGAGATGTATGTGGCAAAAAACACCAGATTTGACAAGAGAGGAAAGGAAGATCAGGGTAGCTACCATCTTGTTTTATTAGCAAAAAACTATAACGGATACAGAAACTTAGTCAAACTAAGCTCTTATGCGTTTATTGAGGGTTTCTATTCAAAGCCGAGAGTTGACAGGGAGCTTCTTGAGAGATATGGTTCAGACCTGATATGCTCTTCTGCATGTTTGGGCGGAGAGATTCCTCAGGCGATACTTGCCGGAGATATGGAGCGCGCAATTGAGGCAGCATCATGGTATAAAAGCCGTTTTGGCGATGATTTTTATCTGGAACTTCAACGCCATGAGACTGATGCTCCGGGGGCAGACACATCTACTTATGCAGAGCAATGCAGAGCCAACAAAGGTCTCTTGGAGATTGCAGAGAAGCTTAAAATTAAATGTATTGCCACAAATGATGTCCATTTTATCTCTGCTGACGACAGAGAGGCACACGACAGGCTCATATGCCTCACAACAAATGCAGATGTAGATGATCCGGACAGATTGAGATATACCAAGCAGGAGTATTTGAAAACTCAGGAGGAGATGGCTATAATATTCGCTGATATTCCTGATATACTTGAAAATACAATAGAGATTGCAGAGAAGATAGAGAGATACAGTATCGAATCTAAGCCGATTATGCCCTATTTCCCTATTCCTGATTCATTTTCTGATTCCGATGACTATCTCCGGGAACTTACATACCAAGGGGCATTATCTCGCTACGGAGCTCTTACCGAAGAGCATATAGAGAGGATAGATTTTGAGCTGGCCACCATAAAATTCATGGGATATCCCGACTATTTTCTTATTGTACAAGACTTTATTGCAGCAGCTCGCTCCATGGGTGTCTCTGTTGGTCCGGGCAGGGGCTCGGCAGCAGGCTCTGTGGTAGCATACTCTCTTAGAATTACCGACATTGATCCACTCAAATATGATCTGCTCTTTGAGCGTTTCCTCAATCCTGACAGGATATCACTTCCCGATATTGATATAGACTTTGACGATGACGGGAGATCTCGGGTGCTAAAATATGTTGAGGAGAAATATGGGGAAGATCATGTTTCTCACGTTGTAACCTTTGGCACAATGGCTGCAAAGAGTGCAATAAGGGATGTCGCAAGAATTCAGAGACTTCCGCTTCCGGAATCGGATCGTCTTGCGAAACTTGTTCCCGCAAGGTTTCCTACTGACGATAAGGGAGATAGTGTGGATGTTACAATTGATAACTGCATAAAATTTGTACCGGAGTTTGCAGATGCTTACCATAATGGAGAGCCGCTTGTACGCGAAACACTCGAATATGCCAGAAAACTTGAGGGTACAGTAAGAAATGTGGGTGTACATGCATGTGCAATCATTATAGGCAGGGATGACCTCAGGGAGTATATCCCAATAACAACTGCCAACGATAAAGAGACAGGTGAGAAGATCTGGGTCTCTCAATACGATGGATCCCAAATAGAGAAAGTTGGGATGCTTAAGATGGATTTTCTGGGACTCCGTACTCTCTCCATTATCAAGGATGCGGTTGCAAATATCAGAAAATCAAAGGGGATAGAGGTCGACATAGATTTAATTCCTATTGATGATGCTGCAACGTATGATCTTTTCAGCAGAGGAGATACAGTTGGAACATTTCAGTTTGAGAGTGATGGAATGAGAAAGTGGCTCAGAGAGTTAAAACCAAACAGATTCGAAGATCTGATTGCCATGAACGCTCTCTACAGGCCGGGTCCAATGGAGTATATCCCGGATTTCATTAACAGAAAACATGGAGTCAAAAAGATAGAGTACGATCTTCCGGCAATGGAGGAGGTACTTTCATCCACATATGGTGTAACTGTATATCAGGAGCAGGTAATGTTACTCTGTCAGAAACTTGGAGGGCTAAAAAAGGGAGACGCCGATACCATTAGAAAATCAATGGGGAAGAAGGATAAGGCAGGAATGGACACTCTTAAGCAGCACTTTATAAAGGGGGGAGAAGAGAACGGACACCCATCGGATGTTCTTGAGAAGGTGTGGAGGGACTGGGAGGCATTTGCCCAGTACGCTTTTAACAAATCTCACTCTACCTGCTATGCATGGATTGGTTACCAAACTGCATATCTAAAGGCAAACTATCCGTCAGAATTTATGGCGGCTACTCTCAGCAGGAACCTTAACGACATTGAGGAGCTTACAAAGCTGATGGATGAGTGTAAGAGGATGAAAATAGAGGTATTAGGGCCTGATGTTAACGAAAGTATAGATACTTTTACCGTTAATAAAAGGGGGAATATTCGTTTTGGTATGGCCGGCATCAAGGGTGTTGGCTCTGCAGCGGTAGATAATATTGTTAAGGCAAGAGAGGCGGGAGAGGCTCCATTCTCATCTGTCTTTGATTTTATCGAGAGGATAAATCTTGGAGTAGTAAACAGAAAAACAATTGAGTCCCTTATATATGCAGGAGCATTTGATAATTTTGAGCCGGTAAAGAGATCACAGTACCTTGGAACAACTTCAAAAGATGAACTCTTTATTGATGCATTAATCCGTTATGGAAACAGAATTCACACAGATACCGTAAATGGCGGTAACTCTCTTTTTGGAACTAGTGAGAGTGTAAAACTTGTTGCTCCGGAGATCCCTGCCTATGTCGAATGTGATAATAATGAGCTTCTTAAACGTGAGAAGGAGCTTGTTGGAATGTATCTTTCGGCTCATCCGCTAGATCAGTTTCTGTTTGAGGTAAAGAATTTTACAAATTGTACTCTCTCCGGTGCTGCCGACTTGGTAGCAAAAGCCCCAAAAGATCAGACAATTCAGGGCAGAGAGATAATAATTGCAGGCATTGTTACTACTGTAAAAGTTTCATATACAAGGAGTAATGGCAAACCTTTTGCAAATTTTGTAGTGGAAGATTTTAACGGATCTCAGAATTTTACCCTGTATGGAAAAGATTATGAGGCCTTTATGCAGTATATGCAGCCAAATCTGCCTCTAATCCTCAAATGCTCAATATCACCCAGGTTCGGTTACTCGTCAGCTGCCAAGGATGAGACTAAACCGGTAGATTATGAGCTTAAAGTCAAAAAAATAAGACATCTTGCAAATACAAAAGAGGACTTCATAAAAGAGTTAACTGTTAACATCCCTGTAAAAATGGTAACCAAGGGGTTTAGGACGGAGATGAGAGATGTTCTAAAGAGAAACAAAGGAAAGACAACACTTACAATAAAATTTCTGGATTACGAAAACAAGCTTGCTGTAGAATTCTTTTCGGCAAAATACCAGATATCTCTTAATAACGAGTTGTTAGAGTACTTCGAATCGAGGTCTGTGGAGCTCTCATTTGTCCCAAGCCTGAGCTTTTAGTTCAAGATCTTTTCCGTCGGGAGTAATAAGCAGAGCGCCTGCCTCAGGATCGCAAAGATGTCCTATGATATCAAGTTGAGGGAGCTCTCTCTTTATTGTATCCAATTTATCCAGGGGAATTGCAAAGAGAAACCGGAAGTCATCTCCTCCGTTAAGTGCTGCTGTAAAAGGGTCGATTTTTATCTCCTCGCTTACTGCTGAGAGTTCGGAAGCAATCGGAATACGGTTCATAAAGATCTTAGCTCCAACTGAATTTGCAAAACAGATACTCTTTACCGAGTCAGCAAGTCCGTTAACAACAAACTCTCCTGCAGATGGTATTACTCCGCACTCCTTCATCACGCGAAAAAGAGAGCTGTCAATAAATGGATTTAGATATGACTGCAGCACAAATTTATAGTTGTCCAGCTTTGGCTGGCTCCTCTCTTTTTCAAAAACAAGCTTCTCCCTTTCAAGAATCTGAAGCCCCATATAGGCGGCACCCAGACCACCGCTCAGACATAAAAGGTCGGCTGGTTTACATACCGGTTTTTGAACAAAGATCTCTCTCTTTTGTTTTCCCTGTGACGAAAGACTTAGTGTGAGGCCGGTGATGGATGGAACGAGGTCAAGTCGGATATTTTGAAGATCGTGCTCTTTAACTGCTGCGGTTACTCCGCTCCAGAGCTCTTTGATGTGAGAATAACCGAATCTTGAAGAGAGAGCAACCTTTACAGAGATTGCGCAGGGGATAAAACTGGTAGCATAGAGTGGACCCAGAACAGCCAGAGTAGCTTTATAGCCCAGATGTTTGAGCGGAGTGTAGACAAGATCAAAATCGATACCCTCAAGAAGCATCTTATGTGACGAGGAGTAAACATAATCTTTGTTTTCAAAAACGGGCTCTTTACCGGGTTCAAGATTAGCGCTCTCAAAGAGCTCCATAATCATTGAAACTTTACCCGGCTGAGACTCTCCGGCACTACCCCCAATGGTATTTTTGTTTTTGGTCATATCAGGATTATTTGTATACAAAAATAGTTTAAAAGATTTAACTTTGCGCCACGATGAGTGAAAACGATATAATTCAGAAAGTAACAGAGTCCGATTATGAGCACGGTTTTGAGACACTGCTGGAGCAGGACTCATTTCCCAAGGGACTCAATGTGGATATTATAAAAGGGATATCTGCAAAGAAAGGGGAGCCGGAGTGGATGCTCGAGTTCCGGTTAAAGGCATATAATAAATGGCTGACAATGAAGATGCCTCAGTGGCCTCATCTTAGAATACCCCCCATAGATTATCAAGACATAATTTACTTCTCTGCTCCAAAGGGATTCTCAGAATCCGGGGAGATAGATCCCGAGCTTAATGCAACTTTTGAGAAGCTCGGTATCCCACTTAATGAGAGAAACGTATTGGCAGGGGTAGCTGTAGATGCTGTATTTGATTCGGTATCCGTGAAGACCACTTTCCGGGAGCAACTGGCAGAGAAGGGCGTAATCTTCTGCTCATTCTCAGAAGCTGTAAGAGACTATCCTGATCTTGTAAAAAAGTATCTTGCCTCCGTTGTTCCGTATGGCGATAACTACTTTGCAGCACTCAACTCGGCAGTCTTTAGTGATGGATCATTTTGTTATATTCCAAAAGGTGTAAGATGCCCGATGGAGCTATCCAGTTATTTCCGTATAAATGCAAAGGGCACCGGTCAGTTCGAAAGGACACTTATTGTTGCAGAGGAGGGCTCTTATGTAAGTTATCTTGAGGGGTGTACTGCACCTCAAAGAGATGAAAACCAACTTCATGCAGCTGTTGTAGAGATAGTTGTAATGAAAGATGCAGAGGTTAAATACTCTACAGTTCAAAACTGGTATCCGGGTGACGCTTCGGGGAGAGGCGGAATATATAACTTTGTAACTAAGAGAGGAATCTGCAAAGGTGACAATAGTAAGCTCTCCTGGGCTCAGGTTGAGACAGGATCTGCAATAACATGGAAATATCCAAGTACAATACTAAGAGGGGACAACTCTGTATCTGAGTTCTACTCTGTAGCTGTAACAAATCATCATCAGCAGGCAGACACAGGAACAAAGATGATTCATATAGGCAAGAACACAAAGAGCCGGATTGTAAGCAAGGGGATATCTGCCGGAGTAAGTGACAACAGCTACAGGGGACTTGTAAAGATTCTTCCAAATGCAGATAATGCAAGGAATCATACTCAGTGTGACTCACTTCTGTTAGGAGACAGATGTGGAGCACACACCTTCCCTTATATTGAGAATGAGAACAACACTGCAATTCTGGAACATGAGGCGACAACTTCAAAGATAAGCGAAGATCAGCTTTTTTACTGTCTTCAGAGAGGTATAGCTCCAGAAGACGCTGTTGGTCTGATTGTTAATGGATATGCCAAAGAGGTTCTCAATCAGCTCCCTATGGAGTTTGCGGTAGAGGCTCAAAAACTATTACAGATAACTCTTGAGGGTAGCGTAGGTTAAACAGTTAAACAGAGATTTAATGGTTGAGATTTTTAGTACAGATAATATTATCTTTTCAATTGGAGGGCAGGGTGTCTCTCTGGTAGAGATCTTATCGGTCGCCTCCGGACTCACTTGCGTATATCTTGCCACAAAGGCAAAGGTTGCAAATTTTTGGATGGGCTACCTCTATAACATCTTGCTGTTTATACTCTTTTATCAAAAGGGACTCTACTCCAGCATGCTTGTTCAGCCGATATCCTTTATTATCAATTTTTATGGACACTACAGATGGACTCATCCGGGAGCGGGAGAGGAGAACAGTAAAAAACAGTTAAAGGTTACCCTGATGAGTAACCCCAAGAGAGTCTACTTTGTTTTGCAGACCCTCATTATTTCGCTTGTATGGGGTTTTGCCCTTATGAATATAGATGACCTTTTCCCCTCTCTGTTTAGTGAGCCGCAAAGACCTATGTTAGACGCATTCGTAACTGTGGTTATACTTACGGCGCAGTACCTCTCTGCACAGAAGAAGCTTGAGTGCTGGGCGGCCTGGTTAACGGTTAATATTACAAATATAACTCTCTATATCTTAGCCGGAATGGCTTTTCTGCCAATGGTAAGTGCAGCCTATCTTGTGCTCGCTTTTTTCGGATTTACGATGTGGAGAAAGGCGTGGAAGGAGAATAATTAATGAAAAAAACTATTTAAGATATGTTAGAAATAAAAGGATTGCATGCTTCAATCGGTGGAAAGGAGATTTTAAAGGGGATTGATATCTCTGTAAAGGCAGGAGAGGTTCATGCTATAATGGGTCCAAATGGTTCGGGTAAGAGTACTCTCTCTGCTGTACTTGCCGGGAGAGATACTTTTGAGGTTACTCAGGGTGATGTAAGGTTTAAGGATATTAACCTGCTAGAGCTCTCTCCGGAAGAGAGGGCAAGAGAGGGGTTGTTTTTAGGATTCCAATATCCGGTGGAGATTCCGGGAGTTAGTAACGTCAATTTTATGAAGGCGGCAATAAATGAGCAGAGAAAACATAAGAGCTTGCCACCTGTAACAGCTGCGGAGTTTCTTAAACTGATGAGAGAGAAGATGGCAGTTGTTGAGATGGACAGTTCGTTCTCCGGAAGGGGTGTCAATGTTGGTTTCTCCGGAGGAGAGAAGAAGAGAAATGAGATTTTTCAACTTGCAATGCTGGAGCCGACACTGGCGATACTTGACGAAACAGATAGCGGGCTTGATATAGATGCTCTAAGAATTGTGGCAGCCGGAGTTAACAAGTTAAAAACTCCGGATAATGCCTTTATCGTAATAACTCATTACCAAAGACTTCTGGATTATATCATACCTGATGTTGTGCATGTACTTTACGATGGAAGAATAATAAAAAGTTCAGGCAAAGAGTTGGCACTTGAGGTTGAGGAGAGGGGTTATGACTGGCTGATAAATGGCTGATAAACATGAAAGATACAAAATTTATATATACACCAGAAATACCAGAGGTATTCCGCTGCAGAGTTCCCCTCCCGGGAACGTCGCAGGCCTTTGTAAATAACGGAGTACTCAGGGAGGAGAGTCTATCTCCCAAAGGCCTTTCTGTCACCTCTGCGGGAGAGACGGGTTTCTCGCTTGTGGCTTCCAGAGGGAGTGTTCCGGAGGAGAGTATGCAGATAATATGTTTCAGAGACTCTGGGAACACTAATGATATAGCATTTACAAACAGAATGATTTTTGAGGAGAGTTCGGACTCTTCTGTTCTGCTATGTACTCACACACTAACTCTTGACCGATTCAAAACAGATGAGACCATAAAAATATCTGTAGAGAAGAGTGCCGTTGCAAATATTGTGGTTATGCAGAATGAGCATAACGACTCCAGCCACTCTGTAAAATTTGAGATTGATATACAGAGTAAAGGTTATTTGCGGATTAATGTTATCTCTCTTCACGGATTATTTCTGGAGAATGATTTTGTGGTTACACTTTCGGGAGAGGGAGCCGTTTGTGAATTAAACGGAGCCTATCTTGTTGACGGAAATCAGACTGTAAAGAGCAATGTGGTGATGAATCATATGGTACCCGGGTGTTTGAGCAGGCAACTGTTTAAAGGGATATTAGATGACGAATCCAGAGCACACTTCTCAGGAAGAATAGTTGTGGCAAGAGATGCACAAAAAACTGAGGCATATCAGGCTAACCACAATCTGCTTATATCACAAAATGCCAAAGCATATACACAGCCACAGCTGGAAATTTATGCAGACGATGTAAAGTGCTCTCATGGTGCAACCAGCGGCATACTGGACCAGAACGCTCTTTTCTATATGAGATCCAGAGGGATAGGTGAAAGTGAAGCAAAGCTTTTACAACAGCTTGCTTTTGTCTACGATGTATTGGAGAAGATTAACAACGAACAACTGCGTCAAAGATTATGTGATCTCACTGAGTCCCGGCTCAGAGGAGAGTTCAGCCACTGCTCCAACTGCAGCATGAACTGCTGTTAGGGGGCCGTTTTAGATAAGTGAATGACCAATTAATAATATGTATATGAAAAAGACGACTTTACTTCTAATCGCCGCAATTTTTCTTCTTCCCTCCTTTCTCCTTGCTCAGCCGGGGAAGATAGTGGGAAAGTGGTATACCATTGATGAGGATGGAAACAGGAAATCCTTAGTGGCCATAACCCGAACCTCTGCCGGAATCTATGAAGGGGTAATAGAGAAGCTCCTTACAGGAGATCCAAACAGGAGATGTGTAGAGTGTTCCGGGACAGACAAAGATAAGCCTATAGCAGGAATGAAAATTATTCGTGGTCTTAAGGCAGATGGAGAGAAGCTCACCGGAGGGACTATTCTGGATCCTGCAAACGGTAAAATTTACAACTGCACCATGACCTACGATAAGAAAACAGGCAATCTTAAAGTTCGCGGTTCTCTGGATCGTACCGGAATTATTGGCCGTAATCAAACGTGGTTAAAGGCAGAAGACTAGATAGTTAACCTCATTTTTTAAGTTGTATGTGTTGATTAGTCTGTTGATAACTAAATAAGGTTTATCCGGTTTTATAGATCTATTTACTATAATTTTGTCAGAGTCGATGGAGATATCCTTCGGCTTTTTCTTTCCTTAATTTTTTCAATATGAACAATTATACATACGAGGAGGCTATGGCTTCCAGTCTCAGATATTTCAACGGAGATGAATTGGCAGCATCCGTATGGATCAACAAATATGCAATGAAGGACTCCTACGGGAACCTTTATGAGTCTTCACCCGATGATATGCATCGTCGTCTTGCAAAAGAGTTTGCCCGGGTTGAGGCAAAATACCCCAATCCTATTAGTGAAGAGGAGATTTATGAGCTACTTAAGGAGTTTCGGTATATAATTCCTCAGGGGGGCCCTATGACAGGTATTGGTAACGGATACCAGATAGCTTCCCTCTCTAACTGTTTTGTAATTGGCCACCGTAAGCCAGCCGACTCTTATGGGGGCATAATGAGAATTGATGAGGAGCAGGTACAGTTAATGAAAAGAAGAGGAGGAGTCGGGCACGACCTCTCTCATATAAGACCGGCAGGAAGTCCTGTGCTTAACAGTGCTCTAACCTCTACAGGTGTGGTTCCATTTATGGAGCGTTACTCAAACTCTACACGCGAAGTTGCTCAGGATGGAAGGAGAGGTGCTCTTATGCTTACAATCTCTATTAAACATCCCGATTCTGAGATGTTTATAGATGCCAAAATGGATCAGGGAAAAGTTACCGGCGCAAATGTCTCGGTTAAGATTGACGATGAGTTTATGAGATGTGCCCTTCACAATAAACCGTACAGACAACAGTTCCCTGTTGACTCCGAAAACCCCACTACTGTAAAGGAGATAGATGCAGCAGCTCTTTGGAAAAAGATAATTCACAACGCCTGGAGATCTGCAGAGCCGGGA
>JAUYTB010000178.1 GCA_030695305.1 Bacteroidales bacterium | reverse complement strand
CATCTATTTCATCTATCAAATTTCTATCCTTAGATAGATTCTTATACTTACCAAAATTGATTGCGTATAGAGCCGAGTACTCCAATTTCGTATTTAGATTGAATATTGTATCGTTGGCACCGGTAATCAACCTTGCATTATTATCAAACTTGTAGATAACAAGTGGCAGATTAAAAAAAAGTGTACTCCCGCCTGCCGGTCTGTCGATTCCAATAGATATCATACTTACTCTATCCTCGGCATTTTCCGGGATAGTCGGCTTGGGTGCCTTAAAAAGCAGATTAGACAGTGAGTCAAATGCTACTGCATAGAAGTCAACTTCACCTCTACTTATCGTCGCTAGGGATGCAACATAAAAATTATCTGTTATTTTTGTTGTAATATCTAATTTCGTTTCGGTAAGTACAGGAAGAAATTTTGTATTAAGATAGTTGCCATCCCTGTCGTATGTCAATATCTTACTCTCGTCGGCTGAGTGGACGATGATAGTTATATCGCCTGACTCGGGTTCAATAACAATTTTTCTTGGAGAGGTGTACTCCATTGGCCCTCTCCCCCTTTTATCAAAGGTAAAGAGATACTTTCCATCTTTATCAAAGACTTTGACAACCCTCATAGAGATAACATATATCCTCTCATTCTCATAGAAAACGGTTGGAAAGGAGCCAATAAGTGAACTATCTGTTGTCTCAAGTGCAACATATCTGATATCGTCTGCCACTTCGCTCAAATTTACAACCCTCCCGCTTCCAACAACTGATTCCAGATTAATAATCATTACATCACCCTCATCTGCAGAGTTTACACCACAGGAAGATATAAGGAAAAGAGAGAAAAGAAGAGGGATAAAACCGGTTATATAAAAAGAGACTGCATTTGCGGTCACTCTCGCTTGAAGTTTTTTCATAATGATATATATTTATTGGTTGTCTCTCATATTCCCGACTCATCAAGAGTCCCGGGCGATATCCCCTCAATATCTGACTTTATAAATCGCTCAAAAACAGTGCTTCAAAAATTATTCCATAAATTCATTAAATAGAAATAAAAGTAGAAAATGTTACTATTTTTTGCTGATTAAACTTTTTTAGTATCTTTGCACCGTTTTTGTAATGCAAATATTTTACTATTTTTATCAATGGAGATAATCAAACGAAGCGAAAAGAGAGATAGTATAGTCAGTACAGCCAGGACTCTTTTTTGGAGATTTGGATTTCGAAAGGTCTCAATAGATGAGATCTGCGCAAAATCCGGAGTAAGTAAAATGACCTTTTACCGCCATTTCCCAAATAAAACCGAGCTTGCCAAGTATATTCTGAAGAATCTAATTGACAAGAGCATGAAAGAATTCAGGGAGATAATGAACTCCGATTGCTCTACAGATGAGAGGATGAATCGGATAATTCGTTTAAAGTTGGAGGGGGTAAAGGAGATTAGCAAGGAGTTTATTGAGGATGTTTACACCAATAATAACTCAGAAATTCAGCAATTTATGCTTCAAAAGACAGAAGAGGCCTGGGTCGGATTCATACAGGAGTTTCGTAATGCTCAGGATAGAGGAGTCTTCCGCAAAGGTTTCAAACCGGAGCTGCTTCTTGCATTAAGCCGTCAAATGATAAACCTTCTGGAAGATAAGAGTATTATGGATATGTACTCATCGCCGCAGGAGCTAATTATGGAGCTCACTACACTTACTGCCTACGGAATTGCACCGGAAAAAGAGTAAATCGATGAAATTAAATCAACTATACAAAGTCATTACACTCACTGCAGCTGCTACACTTTTTTCGGTTGTTTTATGCTACTCTCAGGAGATTACCTTTAAAGGGCAGCTCAGCGGATGGAGTGGCTACTATTCAAAAGCACAACTGCCCCTTGGTGTTGGATCAAGATATCTGCCTCAGCTAAACGGTGAATTTAAACTTTATAGGAGCACCCCGGAAATATACAGCCCAAAAGAGAGATCTCCCTTTGCCGGCCCACGTGCAGAGTTTGAGATTGCAGCAAATCTTTACGGCAATGGAATGATAGATCCATTTACCTACTCCCGCTGGAGCGGTGGTGCCAGACTATACCGGGGATGGTTAAAAATCGCTACAGACAGGGCAGAACTAAGAGTAGGACTTCAAAAAATCAACTTTGGCTCTGCAACGCTTCTTAGACCTTTGATGTGGTTCGACAAAGTTGATGCACGTGACCCTCTGCAGTTTACAGATGGAGTGTGGGGTGCGCTGGGGAGATACTATTTCCGTGACAACTCCAATATCTGGCTTTGGATTCTTTATGGGAACAGAGAGGGGGGGCCTTTAGATATAGCAGATGCAGGCGGTGTAACTTCTAAGAGACCCGAATATGGAGGACGAGCTCAACTCTCAATTCCAAAAGGGGAGGCAGCACTAACCTATCATAGAAAAACAGAGGAGAACAGATTTGCATTAGATATAAAACTGGACGTAACAATTGGTTTATGGGCAGAGGCCTCATGGATCAACAAACGGGCAGATTTGGGAATTTTAACAAATCAGACATTAATCAATATTGGAGCAGATTATACATTCGGTGTGGGGAACGGACTTAACCTGATTGCAGAGCACCTTACACTATCTTATGACAGGAGGCCATTTGACTTTTCCAATATAGTAAAGATATCTGCACTCTCTGCAAGCTACCCTTTAGGGATAAACGATAATATAAATTACATTTTATACTGCGATTGGAAAAACGGAGAGCTCTACAATTTTGTAAACTGGCGCCATAACTTTAGAGATCTAACTCTTTATATAATGGGTTATCTCAACTCCGGCAACACCCCAATCTCTTTGATGGGAAACAGTAACTCTCTCTATACAGGAAGCGGAGTTCAGATAATGTTGGTATATAACCACCAGACAAAAAAGATATTAAACAAATTAATCAAATAATATGGATAACGGTATCATTGTAAATCTTGAGCAGGTTACAAAGCGGTTTCCTGCCGGTAAAACAGAGTTCACGGCACTCAATAATGTCAATCTTACTTTTTGTAAAGGTGAATTTGCGGGACTTGTGGGTCCGAGCGGTTCCGGTAAGACTACCCTGCTTAACATCATTGGCTCTCTTGACGCCCCTTCAGAGGGTATAGCCACCGTATTGGGAAAAGAGATCAACTCCCTAACCCATAAAGAGGCAGCAAAGCTAAGAAACTATGGAATTGGGTTTATTTTTCAAACCTATAATCTATTACCTGTTTACACAGTTTATGACAACGTTGAGTTTGCACTCTTGCTTCAGAATATGTCATCTGCACAAAGGAAAAAAGCGGTAATGGAGTCTCTCGATTGGGTAGGACTTGCAGACAGGGCAAAATCCAAACCGGCAACTCTTTCAGGAGGAGAGTGTCAGAGGGTGGCAATTGCAAGAGCGATGGTAAAGAGACCACAGCTTGTTCTTGCAGATGAGCCCAGTGCAAATCTTGACTCCAAAAACTCCCATATGATTGTTCAGACAATGAAAAGACTTAATAAAGAGCTAAATACAACATTTATCTTCTCTACACACGACGAAAAAGTTATGCAGTATCTGGAGAGGATAATATACCTTAAAGATGGATCGGTAGAGAGAGATGAGCAGGTCAAAAACAGAGATATATCTAATCTATAGGAGGCAACCGTATGTTAGAGTTAAAACTGGCTTTAAAAAATCTGTTCGGATCGGGTCTCAGAACCTGGCTGAACGTTACTGTTCTATCTATTGCCTTTGTTATAATATTGTTTTACAATGGCTTGCTCGACGGATGGAACCTTCAGGCACAGAATGACACTATAGATTGGGAGATAGGTGCAGGCCAAATATGGCATCCGCAATATGACCCTTACGATCCCTATACCTTTGCAGAGTCCCACTCTAAACTGACTCCGGAAAAAAACGATGCAATAGAGAGTGGCCTTGCAACACCAGTTCTTCTTACACAGGCCACAGCATACCCGGGAGGACGGTTGCTTAATGTCCTTCTCAAAGGGGTTGACCCCTCTCAAAAGATTCTTAAAATTCCAACAGATCTACTGGCTCAGGAGGGTACAGATCCATATTATATAGCTGCTATTGCCGGAAAGAGATTTGCGCAAAGTGCAAGGGTAAAGGAGGGAGACAGAATTTTGGTAAGATGGAGAGATGCAAATGGTACATTCGATGCCAGAGAGGTGGTTATAGTCTCTGTATTTCAATCCAATGTACCTACAATTGATGCCGGTCAGCTATATATCTCTATAGATAGACTAAGAGAGATGACATCACTTTATAATGAGGCCTCATTTCTGGTTCTTTCCGATAGTGGAGCCGAGAAATCCGGAGAGATCTCCGGTGATTGGAGCTTTAAAGAGAGAGATATTCTGCTTAAGGACCTTAAAGAGATAATGGCCGCAAAAAAGGGTAGCTCAGGGGTAATTTCTGCTCTTTTACTTGCAATTGCACTGTTGGCAATCTTTGATACACAGGTACTCTCAATTTTCCGGAGACAAAAGGAGATAGGAACCTATATAGCACTGGGAATGACAAGAAGAAGAGTTGTGGCTCTTTTTACCGTAGAGGGGACAACCTACTCTCTGCTGGCAGTGATCATGGGAACCCTGTGGGGGTTACCTTTTCTGTTATGGTTAAAGGAGAGGGGTATCCCGATGCCCTCCTCTGCAGATCAGGCAGGTATTGCAATAGCAGATAAGATTACACCATATTATGGTGCCGGAATGATTATCACATCCGTTGTACTTGTGATACTCTCCTCTCTTATAGTCAGCTATATCCCCACACGAAAAATCTCAAAGATGAGACCTACAGACGCACTCAGAGGGAAGCTGGCATAGGGCAATCTTTTAATATTCAAAATAATAAACAGTAACAATAAAGAGGATGAAGAGATTTTTACTCAAAGGAATAATAAATGATAAAGGGAGAAGTCTGCTGCCGATTATTGTGGTTGCAACAGGCACAATGCTCACCGTGCTTCTCTACAGCTGGCTGACAGGTGTAATGGGTGAATCTATTAGGGTGAATGCAAATTTCAACACAGGGGAGCTAAAGGTTATGACATTGGCATACTCAAAAGATTCCGATCAGTTTCCCAATGATCTTGCTATTTTGGATGCATCCCTGCTTATAAATGACTTAAAGGAGTTTGAGCCCACTGTAGATTGGGTAAAAAGAGTCCGCTTTGGAGCTTTAGCCGATTTTCCGGACTCACTTGGTGAGACCCGTGGACAGGCCCCGGTTATAGGATGGGCAATAGATATTTTTAGTAAAGAGTCCTTAGAGTCTCAAAGATTCAATCTGGAGAGCTCAATAGTTAATGGAGAGATGCCTAAAAGAGCGGGTGAAGTGTTGATATCCAATGAACTTGCAACAAAATTCAATGTGCAGCCGGGAGAGAGCTTCACTCTGTTTGGCTCTACAATGGAGGGTGGATTTGCATTCTATAATCTTAAGGTATCAGGCACTCTGCTATTTGGAGCATCCGGGCTAGACAGGGGTGCAATAGTAATGGATATAGAGGACGCACAAAGAGCATTTGGTATGGAGGATGCTTGCGGGGAGATTCTTGGTTTTTTGCCGGATAAGTATCTGAATATGGATAATGCAGAGAGAATTAAGGTGAGGTTTAACAATCTCTACTCCCAACAACAAAGTACAGACGAGTTTGCTCCGGTGATGATAACTCTCAGAGATCAGGCGGGTATGGCAGAGATGGTAGATTATACCGATGCTGTTAGCTCAATTATGGTATTTATATTTGTCTCCGCTATGGCAATTGTTTTATGGAACGGAGGTCTGTTGGGTGCATTGAGACGATACTCCGAATTTGGAATAAGACTTGCAATGGGTGAATCAAAGGGCCATATATACCGAAGCCTCTTAACCGAAGCGCTTATTATTGGGGCAATCGGCTCTTTGATAGGTACGATAATAGGATTTTTTATAGTATTATACATAAATGTCCACGGTGTTGATATGTCCTCAATGATGCAAAACTCCACAATGGTTATGCCATCTGTGGTGAGGACGGCAATTACTCCAACAACATACTATATAGGTTTTATACCGGGAATCTTCTCTATGGTACTGGGTAACGCTTTAGCAGGTCTTGGGATATATAAACGCCAAACAGCCCGCCTCTTTAATGAACTTGAAGTATAATAATTAAACCAATTTTTAATATTTTGATATATGAAACTAATTTGCTCTTTAAAAAGATATACTGCTAAGGCAATAGGGTTGGCGACACTGGCCCTAACACTATTGAATACAACATCTGCCTCACTTTGTGCTCAGGATGCCGTTACAATTCTAAAGAGAATTGATGAGAATCTCTCTTCAAAAAACCGAATTACAGAGTCCTCAATGACAATTTACGGAAGAAGATCCAATAGAACTATTGTCTCAAAAAGCTGGACAGAGGGAGACAAAAAATCATTCACCGAGTTTATATCTCCAGCATCCGAAGCTGGCACTAAGATGCTCAAACTGGATGGCCAGCTATGGATCTATACACCCTCTGCAGACAGGACCATTCAGATCTCGGGGCATCTGCTACGACAATCTGTAATGGGGTCAGATCTATCTTACGAAGATATGATGGACGATCGTAAACTGAGCGATATCTACAATGTAAAGATTGAGGGGAGGGATACACTGGATTCCAGAGATGTAATAATACTGGAACTTACTGCTAATGTGAGTGATATTGCATACTATCGCCAAAAAATGTGGGTAGATGAGCAGAGGAATATCCCTTTAAAACAGGAGATGTATGCCCGCAGCGGACAGTTGCTTAAAAGGGCAGAGATGAAAGAGATCAAAAGGATAGACAACAGATGGTACCCCTCTCTTGTGATTTATAAAGATATGCTAAAAGATGGAAAAGGGACAGAGTTCCGGACAATCTCTATAAGATTTGACCAGCAGATTCCCTCTCACATTTTTAGTAAGGCATCTCTTAGATAAATTATATCATCATTTTTATTTATATTTGTCTGATAATGCATTAACCGGTTCAATTACCGAACTCCTTTTTAATTAATCTAAATACCGTAAACAATATAAATATAACCGAGATGAAAAACTTTCTTAAAATCGTTCTTGGGACTTTTGTGGGATCCCTTCTCGCAATGACAATTGGTCTCTTTATTCTGCTTGGTATAGTTGGCTCAATGGCAACATTTTCCAGTAGTGCAAAGCCGACTGTTCCAAAATCTGCTGTTCTTAGTCTTAACTTTAACACAAAGATTACCGAACAGAGTACCGAAGATCCTTTCGCATCCTTAATACCTATGAGCAGCTCCGAATCTAAGACTCAGGGGATCCTTGATTTTATCCAGACAATCGACCGCTCTGCAAAAGACCCTGCGATAAAACTCATATATATGAACTTAACCAATCTCAATGCAGGAATGACCCATATAGAGGAGATACGGGCATCCCTCACAAGATTTCGGGAGAGCGGAAAGCCGGTTATTGCCTATGCAGACAACTTCTCTCAGCCGGCCTACTACCTTGCAACCGCTGCCGATAAGATCTATATGAGTCCTACCGGGATGTCTCCATTAACCGGCCTAAGTATCAACTCAATGTTTCTTAAAGATATGCTGGATAAGTTAGGGATTGAAGTCCAGTTAATTCGTCACGGAAAATTCAAAGCTGCTGCAGAACAGTTTATCAGCAACAAAATGAGTCCGGAAAACAGGGAGCAGTTACAGAGCTATCTTGATGCTGTCTGGAGCACATGGGTTGGAGATATCTCTGCATCTCGTGATATCCCGGTTGAGAGAATTAATCAGATAACTGACAACCTCGAGCTCTCAACAGCAAAAAAAGCTCTTGATGCCGGTCTTGTGGATGGTCTGCTTTATAAAGATGAGATGGCAGACACTCTTGCCAAACTGTTTGGTGTAGATGACGAAAAGGACCTTAAGATGATCTCAAGTAGTAATTACTCAAAGGCAACCGCAAAGATAAACTACAAAGAGAAGAATAAGATTGCGGTTATCTATGCCGATGGTGAGATAGTCATGGGTAAATCGGAGGATAATATTGCCTCAGATACTTTTATCGATCTTATTTCAAAAGTGAGAAAAGACAGCACTGTTAAAGCAGTGGTATTCCGGGTAAACTCTCCGGGAGGCTCTGCCCAGAGTTCGGATGTAATAGAGAGAGAGCTCTCTCTTCTAATGGAGAAAAAGCCGGTAATTGTTAGTATGGGAGATTATGCGGCATCGGGTGGATACTGGATCTCTGCCAAAGCAAATAAGATCATTACAAATAACACAACTCTCACAGGATCAATAGGTGTATTTAGTCTGGTTCCTAACTTTGCAAAGGCGATGAAACAGCATCTTGCCATAAACACAGAGACAGTTAAGACCAACAAACACAGCGACATTATGTCCGGATTCCGCTCACTGGAAAAAGAGGAGATTGAGTTTGTAAGGTCGGCAATTGAGCAGATTTATACCGATTTTATTAACCTTGTGGCAGAGGGTAGAGAGCTTACTCCGCAAAGAGTTGATGAGATTGCCCAGGGACGTGTGTGGTCCGGTCTTGATGCAGTAAAGATAGGACTTGCAGATGAAAAAGGGGGTCTTATAGATGCAATTAACTCTGCAGCAGCATTTAGTGGACTAGAAACTTACAGACTTGTTCAATATCCAATTAAAAAGAGTGCTGTTGATAAACTTATGGAGATTCTGGATAAGAGCAGCTCGGGTGCAAAGGCAATATCAAATCCTGCATACCTTATTGAGAGAGCTTACGAATCTCTCAGAGAGGAGAGAGGGATAAAACATTATGCAAGACTCCCCTATAATATCTGGTTCAATTAAGCCAAACAGGGAGCAGGCGCTTACAATAAATATTGTCGAATTTTAATCAATATCCTCGTATCGGCTATATAATGCTGATTTCGAGGATATTTTTTGTATGGTTGGTGATTTTAAATCGTTCATCGATCCTGTAACCAGGAAGTGCGATAATTTTATCGTCCGAGAGAACAACTGTCTGAGACTCCTTACTTACCTTATCAATCCTGATATCTGTAAGATAATCACTTATTTTTTTAAAGCCCCTCATTCCCAATGGCATAAATCTGTCACCATCGCTCCATCTTCTAAGATAGAGAGGAGATGAAACCAAATCGGCATCTATAAGAACTACTTTTTCACAGGCAGGCATTAGAGGCGATGGTGTAAAAAGCTCTCCGGCAAATCCGTCGTTCTCCCTTTTCTCCTTTTTGAATTTAAACCCGTTTGGTTTGGGATAAATTGAAAATCTGAATCTTATACCCTCAAATGATATCTCCTTATAATCTCCGGAATGATTCAATTTTATAACACCAGGCTCTTCAACAGCAGCTGCTGAGTTATCGTCACAAGTAGCTGGCTCTGCTATGTTCGATCTTCTTGGGTTAATTGCAGCCACTCCTTTGGGATAGAGAAGCAGATAGTCCCTGTCTTTAAGCAACAGGCAGCTCTCTGTATGAAACTCCTTTCCCGGCTGCCCGTCAATAGATTTTAAGATTTGATCTGTTTGAGAAGAGTTAAAACCATACTCCTGAAGAATCATATATAGCCAGTAATCCGGACGTTTTTCTGCTAAAAGCGCAGAAATTGAGATTCTTGAAGAGCTCTCATCCAAAAGAGTACCCCTCTTGGCAGCAAGAAGATCATCCAGAATTTCGGCCGCAGACTCAACATTTGCCATATCTCTCTCTACGGTTTTAAGAAAAGATTGGTTTATTATCTCAAACTCGGGAAAAACCATATTTCTCAACCGGTTCCTTGAGTAGTGACTCTCACAGTTTGAGCTGTCCTCCCTAAATGGAATTCCCTCACTCTTGATAAACTCGGCAATCTCTCTGCGTGTAATTCCAAGCATTGGTCTTATTATCCTACCGTTCTTCCTCTTAATTCCGGTGAGACCGTCGATTCCTGTTCCTCTTAAGATATTGATAAAAAAAGTCTCAACAGAGTCATTAAGATTATGAGCTACAGCAATATAATCATAATTATTACTATCCATTAGCTGGTTAAACCACTCGTATCTCAAATCCCTTGCGGCCATTTGTGTTGAGATGCCTCGTGAATGGGCATAACTCTTGGTGTCAAAAGTAGTGTTGTGATACTTTATACCACGTTCAAGAGCCCAGTCCCTTACAAGCTCTTCATCTGAATCGCTCTCCTCGCCTCTTAATGAAAAGTTTACTGTAGCAATAGCAAAGTTGCGAGTGTAAACCCTGTAGAAGAGATGAGCCATACACATGGAGTCAATCCCCCCGCTTACGGCAAGAAGAATAAAAGGTCTCTTCTCCGCAACCGAATGGTTAACATCCAAACCAATCAGAGTCATCAATGACTCCTTAAATTTTGGTATCATTATTTTTTAAATTCACCAAAAGTGTATGAGAAACCTATAGAGAGTATCTCCTTAAACTGCAGCCTCGGTGCCAAAACCCCCTCTTTATCTGCAATAAGTATCTCATTATCATAAATCATATTTGTTCTCAGACTTGCAGAGAAAAATTTATTTATTTTCGAATCTATAAACAGATCCCAGTGGACTTTAATGTTTTTTGGTTTTCCAAGATAATCCGAAAATAGGTTAAGAGTAGAATTTATGTTAAGATTTTTTGAAATCTGATGTTTATAATCAAATTTTAGCTGCGCTCCTAGCTCAAGTTTTGCACCTTGATCAATCTTATTTCCATATCTCACCCTAAGCTCTCTCTTCTCTACAATTACAAGGTTACCTGTTAGAGGCGAGAAGTTTATGGAGAGAGGTTTTATAGGTTTGTAATCCATACCCACACCAAGAGAAAAATATGCAGGTGCAAAAGGGCCGGAGAGTAAGATTGGGTCTCTGTTGGCAGGATAGCTGAAACCATTGGTCATCTGGGTTCTAAAATTGAATGAGGCAGCTGCAAAGAATTCATTGAAAGCTCTGTATCCCAACTTACTGTCAAAAATAAACTTATCGTCACTTTTCCTATATCTATCACCAAATGAGTGTATAAAACCATAGCCTATCTGAAGTCTGTTCTCCCAGAACATATCCTTCTTAACTGCGTAGTTTCTGTAGATATTAACAAATGCATTCATAGCAATATTGTCATACCCTCCCGAGGCCCAATTTGTAAGAGAGAGCTGGGAGAAGCCAAGCTGAAAAAGAGTTCCTCCCTTCCATCTGCTGGGAGGAGGAGGAGGAGGAGTAAGAACCGGTATCTTAAATTTTGATGCTATAATAACACTCAGTTCGTGACCGACACTCAACTCCTTTTTATCGTTTTGTACCTCCGGAGTTGCAACTTTGCTCTCCTGAGAATAGATGATTAGCGATGTGACCGAAAAAATTGCAATAAGTAAAATCCTCTTTAGCATCAATAAAAAAATTTAATGTTAACTGTTTTCAAATTCTCATTTTATATGAGTTTCTCAGCCATTGAGTACATCATCCGAGTTAAATCGAAATCCCATTCTTTTACCAGTCTGGAGCTTGGCGCTCTCAATCTTGTCATTGATCTGCTCTACACTTGCAACCTTAACAAGATCGAATGGTGGAACAAGGAGATCGAAAGAGAGGGTGTAGAGAATTGCAATCTCTACAATCTCTACAAGTTCGTCCCTACCAAGGTACTTTTGCCCGAATGTGGCTACAGAGTTATCCTGCTGACGCTTACCTTCCACAAGATAGTGTTTACTCTGATTCACAAATAATCTGGCTACAAGATAGCCAAGGTCGTCTGCTCTGTTATATTTTATAGAATCTGAGAGAAAATTGTATACGCTGATAATCCCGCACAGGCCATTTGACTGATCACCTTTAACATATTCGTTTTTCCATGCAGGGTGATCTCTGTCGAACTGGAAAACATCTGAGTGCATACTAAAAATCAGCACATCATCTGCAAACTTAAGCTCTGCTTCGAACTTGCCCCTGTCTCTATACTCCAGGCGAATTCTTCTCTCATTGTTGTCGAGCAAATCATTTAAGTCGTTGCTCATCTCATTGAGAATCTCCTTTAAAAGGTTAAACACCTCCATCGTGTTATTGAATACACGAAGCTTGGTTTGGGATTTATTGTTAAAACCTGCTAAAATCTCCTTTTGCCTGGAGGGTAAATCTGCTGACATCAGTTTATATTAATTAGTGTTGTTGATAAAAGGGCTCGGTAAAAATAGAAATTTTAATATGCTCTTGCAAAAAATACTCTCCCTTTTGATGGTTTTCCGCTGTAAATACAGAATCCCTCCTCTTCCTCAATATCTTCCATAGGTATACAACGTATTGTTGCCTTTGTCTCCTCTTTTATTTTTGCCTCACTCTCTGCTGTTCCGTCCCAGTGGCACAACAGAAA